>JAHHSF010000180.1 GCA_020025375.1 Oscillospiraceae bacterium
ATACTGTGTGCATCCCCATGGCTCACGGGGTGGACTCCCTGAACGTGGCGGCCGCCAGCGCTGTGGCCTTCTGGCAGCTGGGTCGAAAGGAAGCATGAAAAAAGGATGGAAGCAATGGGGCCTCCCGATAAGAAAACATCGTGGGGCATAAGAGAACGGTATAGCTCCGGCTATGCCGTTTTTTTCATTTTTGCCTTGATGAAATGACTTTGGATACTTCCGTGGCTCCGATGCCTTTTTTCTCTTCGATTCCGAAGTAAGAACGATATGAAAAAACCGCCCTTTGAGGTTCTCAAAGGAGCGGTAAATTTCAGTAGGCAGGCAGTCCATATTTTGGAGTTGCCATCTAAATTGTTATAAATTGCTTCGATCCTTCAGCCAGCTGGGCAAAAACCGTGTCTTGATTCCCGAGATAATCCCCATGGCGGCGAAGAGGGTGAGGGTGGAGGAGCCTCCGTAGCTGAAAAAGGGGAGGGTAAGCCCCACCACCGGGAAGAGGTAGAGGCACATGGACACATTGATGACGGTTTGAATGAGGATCATGACGGCGAAGCCGGTGGCGATATAGGCCGAGGTATAGCTCCGGGAGGCCTTAGCCACCCACAGGCACCGCAGGATGATGGCGGTGAGGAGAAGCAGGATAAGCAGACAGCCCAAAAGGCCGAACTCCTCTCCGCAGACGGCAAAGATTTCGTCGGTGTGTCGGGCGGGAAGGGAGGACTTATAGGGGCTGTGGGTGAGGGGGCCCTTCAGGAAGCCCTGGCCGGTAAGCTGGCCGGAGCCAATGGCCATGATGGAGCGGGTCTGTTGCCAACCGGCCCCTTGGGTCTGCTCATAGACAGTGTTGGGATTCTTGGTAATATAGTCGATGACTACAATGATTCGTTTGATAAAGTAAATGTTCTTCAGCTTGTCCCAAAAGAGGGCAACGACGGCAGCCGCACCGCCCCCAGCCACTCCAGCGCCCAGGAGGAACCACCACTTGGAGACCCCGGCCGACCAGGCCATCGCCACAAAGAGGAGAAGATAGACCAGCACCATGCCGAAGTCCTGAGAGATGACGGCGATGAGCCCGGAAAATAGGAGGGTGTATCCCGCCAAAAGGAAGACCGAGGAGGGCTTGGACAGGCCGTGCTCCCGGTTTTTGTCCAGGATGCGGGCCATGAGGAGGATGAAGGGGATCTTCGCCAACTCGGCGGGCTGGATGCCGAAGGGGAGGCCTGGCAGATAGGCCCAGCTCCGGTTGCCCGTTTCTCCCTCCACGCCGAAGGGAATCAGCAGGAGGAGGAGGACGATCCCGGCCACAAAAAGGAGCTTCCAGCCCTTTTCCAGGATGAACTCGATGTCCACCATGGTGAAAATGAAGTAGAGCACCACCCCCATGCAGAGAAAGAGAAACTGTTTGAGTGGGTCGCCATGAAGCTTCGGGAGATAGCGGGTGGCGCTGTAGACCAAAACAAGGCCGAAGGCGCTGGCAATGAGGCAGAGGGCCAGGAGGACCATATCCCCGCGGCGAATCAGGTC
>JAHHSF010000181.1 GCA_020025375.1 Oscillospiraceae bacterium
TCTCCCGCCAGATAGACGGCGGTCTCTGCCCCCGCCAGGGTCACCGGCCCGCGCTCGGCGGAGGCTTCCTCCACCGCCTTCTCCTCTCTTCCTCTGGATAACCACATTGGCCTTCCCTCCTCATATCACTGTGTCCGGCATCCCCAGGGTCAGTGTGGTACCGCTTCCTCCCTCGTCCAGTGTCACCACGCTCTCCAGCACCCGCCATGTCCCGGTCCAACCGATTCGCTCCATCCGAATCAGCTCTCCCGGCCAGGCGAAAAAGAGCAAGGGCACCGTCATCGTCAGGCTCCGGCGGTTGCCCCAGGCCTTGTCCAACTGAAACTTCCCGCTGTACCGCATGGCCTGGGTGCTGCTCTTCCCGCCGGTGGAAACGACCCGCCGGCATTGGCCTCCCTCGGCCAAAAAGGCCGGATTTTCCACCCGCTCTGTGGTCTTCCGGCTCTTATCCCGAACCAAGACCTCGGACAGGACCCCGTACCGCCGCTCCGTCCGTGTGAGTTTGGTCACCGGGACCTTGGGTCCCAGGACTTTTTCTGTTCCATCCCGGAAGGGGGCCAAGATCAGGCGCCCCTCCCGGTCGAACCGGGGCGGCACACCGCCATGATAGCGGCAAAACTGATAGAGCGCCTGCCACTCGCTCTGGCCGCTGGCCACGGAAAAATTCTGGCAGGGCGGGATGGGCACCCGCTCCCCCACCTGGATGCCATAGGGGGTCACATGGTCCCGCAGAATGTCCCCCAGGGTGGCCGCACCATAGTCGGCGGCCTCCGCCTCGTTGTCCAGGAGGAGGGCGGCCAGGCTCCGTCCCGCGACCGTCACCCGCCGCCCCTCCGGGCCGTGGGTCCACTCCACCTCGTCCACCACCCCGGTGAAAACGGTCTGTCCGCCCTCGTAGGCAAAAAAGCGGACGGCCTTTTGATATGCCCTTTCGTCCTCCGTCCGGAACAGGCACTCCACCTGGAAGCTGTCGCAAGGCACGCCGCAGGCGTACTCCAACCGCCAGCTCAAAAGCTCGGGCAGACGGTAGCGCTTTCCCTCATAGGTCATAATCTCCGCCGTCATCCGCTCACCCGCACTCTCTCCCCCACCCGGATGAGGTTTGGGTTTTTAATCCGGGGATTGATGGCGATGAGTCGCTCCAAGCTCAGGCCGTACCGCCGGGCCAGGTCCCAGAGGGTATCCCCCCGGACCACCGTATGCCAGGCCGCCGTTCCCATCCCGCCGCTTGCTTCGCTCCCCCGGCCGCTCCTACCGTTTCCGGCGGAGGAGGCCGGCACCTCCCGCAGTCCCTCCTGACTGGGGGGTGGGCATTCCCAGAAGGCAAAGCGGTAGCGGACGTAGTCCGCCCGTGGCTCCTGGGCCAGGGCCAGCTCCACGAACCAGACCTTGGCTGCCTGCCACACCGGATGGACCAGGATCCCCGGAGTGTTCTCATAGTAAATGGAGGCCAAGGCCTTGAACTGCAGGTAGGCC
>JAHHSF010000182.1 GCA_020025375.1 Oscillospiraceae bacterium
GCATAGGTCTCCATGGGACAGTCCAGCATCCACTCCAAAACCAAGCGTCCCCGCTCCTCCATCTGGCTTTGAAAGATCTGGCGGCGGATCTCCGGTGCACGGCGGTGCAGATCGTCCAGCTTCCAGATCGGCCCGATAAAGCCAATCCTCTCATGGCCCAGCTGCTCCAAGTGCTCCAGAGCCAGGGAGATCCCCAGAGGATAATTGAGCACCACCGAATCAAAGCGGCTCTCCTGAGGGGACGAGTCCAAAAAAACCAGATTGGGACTGATGTCGGACAGTGCCTCAATTTGTGCGGGATGGAATAGGCCGATGGCAACAATTCCATCGAAAGAGCCCCCCTCCGGCACAAGGAAACTGTCTCCACGGCTCTCCAGCGGGACCGCCGTATACTTTCGATCCAGGCAGCCCTGGCGAATAAACCCGCTGAGATACAGGTAGTAGGGGTCCTCCAGCTGCTGAGCGGGGGTGAGCATCTCCGCAATGCCGATGCGGAGCACCCCCTTTGGAGTACGCCCCCGACGGCTTCTTGTGGCGGTATAGTTGAGACGCCCCGCCTCCTCCAATACCCTCCGCCTGGCCTCCGGTGTGACAGACAGGGAGGGATCTCCGGATAAAATACGTGAAATCGTGGTGGCTGAATACCCGGTCCGTTCAGCCAGCTCCCGTAAGGTGGCCATAGCCCTCCCCTCCTTTTTTACTAAAAATACAGTATCACAATTTTCCCGATTTCACAAGGCTTCCCCCTTGTTATTTTTCAGAAGATTCGATACACTGAGGGTACGAATTTCCTACAAGGAGGACATTATGAATCTTGCTTCTTCTCCCCTTCGCAGCCCCTTTGGCATCACCCGCCAGGGTGAGGCCGCAGAACAGCTTACACTTGACAACGGCACACTCTCCTGCGAAATCCTGACCTATGGCGGTATTCTTCGCACCCTCCGTGTCCCGGACCGCAACGGGGCCCCGGTGGATGTTGTGCTTGGCTTTGACACCCTAGCCGATTATGAGAGCCAGGATAAATATATGGGGGCTTTGGTTGGGCGGTGTGCCAATCGCATCGCCGGCGGGGAGTTCACCCTCAATGGTCAGACCCACCAACTGGCTGTCAACAACGGCCCCAACCATCTCCACGGCGGTCTGGTGGGCTTTAACCAGCGGATTTGGCAGGTGGAGAAGCTGGAGCAGGACCGGGTGGTTTTGTCTCTCACCAGCCCGGATGGTGAGGAGGGATACCCCGGGCGGCTGGAGGTTCAGGTCACCTATCAGCTGGTTGGAGCAGCCCTGTCCATTCAATATCAGGCCAGAGCAGAGAGGGATACCCCCTGCAACCTCACCAACCACAGCTACTTTAATCTCTCCGGCCACAACAGCGGCCCGGTGCTGGAGCAGGACATTCAGCTTCATGCCTCCCGCTACACCCCCACCGACCAGACCAGCATCCCCACCGGGGAGCTTGCCTCGGTGG
>JAHHSF010000183.1 GCA_020025375.1 Oscillospiraceae bacterium
TGGACAGGCGGGTCAGGGCATCGTTGGCAAGGACGAAGTGGTTGGTGTAGACCACCCGGATGTGCTTGTTGTATTTCTTGGCCAGCAGGGCGGTGTAATGCTCCCGCAGATAGTGGCAGTGGACCAGGTCGATACCCCACTCGTCGCAGAGGGCGGCCAGGTTCTTGGCGGCCTTGAAGTCGAAGCGGCTCTGCATCTCCACCCGGCGGGTGGGGACCCCCATGGCCTCCATCCGCTCCACCAGCAGGCCGGGCTCATTATAGGCAAAAAAGGGCTCGATTCGCCCATCTGCTGAAAGATACTTCACCAGGGTCTCCACATAGCGTTCCGTTCCCGCCTTTCCGGCGTGGTTGAGCAGATACAAGACCTTCATCGCGGCCCGCCCTCCTAAGTCAATTTGATAAAAAATCTGTGGGCATACGGTAACAGATATAGTTTACTCCATTCGGGAAATCTTGTCCAGTCTGAACCGGGAATCCTCGCTTCTTTTTTCTATCTGTGCTATAATGCAAAAAAAGGAGTTGTGTGCTATGGTTTCTTTCAATCAGGACTGGGCCGCCCTGGCCTATCCCCTGCCCCCGGAGATCGAGCGGCGCAAGGCCGCCGGCGATTTGGACGGTGCCATCCGCCTCATTGACCGCGCTCTGGAAGAAAATGACCGCCCCGAGTTGGCCCCCCGCCTTCGGTGTGAACGGATACGGCTGGAGCGGCTTCCCCTGGACTACCCTTATACCGAGGCCGACCTCAAGGCCCTGCTCCGGGCCCAGTGGCCGGACATGACCGATGGGCAGTTTATGGCCCTGGTGGACAACCGCCGGGCGGACTGGCGGATGGTGAAGGGCGCGCCCCACTATCACGCCGACGTGATGGACTCTCTGCGTATCTACCCCAAGGAGGCCGTTGGCCTCACCCCTGAGCCTGACGAGGGCCGGGAAGAGCGGGATGCTCTGCTAGCCAAAATGCGGAAGGAGGGCTCCCTCACCGCCCGTATTACTGTGAAGGCTACTGTCCGGGCCCTTACCGACGTGGTAAATAAGCCCGTCCAGGCCTGGCTCCCCCTCCCCGCCGCTTGCCTCCAGCAGTCAGACATCGAGATTCTGGATTGCACTCCCGGCGGGGTGGCCGCCCCTCTGGATGCTCCCCAACGCACCATGTACTGGGAGGTGCATGACCAGGATACCTTTACCGTCACCTACCGCTACACCCACAAGGCGGTGTATACCGATCCCATGGACATTGTCCCCGACCCGATCCAGCCCGCCTTTGACCTGGAGGAGGAACCCCCCCATCTGCTCTTCACCCCCTACCTACGAGCACTGGCCGCCCGAATCACCGCCGGCTGCGCCGGGCCGGTGGCCAAGGCAAGGGCCATCTATGACTATGTAACACAAAACGTGGACTACCGCTATCAGCCCGCCTATCTGCAAC
>JAHHSF010000184.1 GCA_020025375.1 Oscillospiraceae bacterium
CCTCCAGCGCCTTGAGACTCCCAACGGTGTCCGGGCGGCGGCGGAGCTTTTGGCAGTTCACCCGGCCAAACAGTTCGGGGGTGGAGATGGGAAAGGCTGGCTTGCACAGGACAAAAAAGCAGTCGGGCAATGGGGGAAGCGGGGTGAGGACCTCCCCCCGGCCCTCGGCCAGGGCGGTGCCGCCCAGGACACAGTAGGGCACGTCGGAACCCACCCGCTCACCAAGCTTGGCCAGGTCAGCCGCACTCATAGGCGCGGCGCTTTGGGTGTTCAGTGCCCGGAGAACGGCGGCGGCGTCGCTACTCCCACCCGCCATCCCGGCGCAGACGGGAATCTGCTTCCGGATGTGGATTCGCAGGCCCTCTGCGCTCTCCCCAGTGGCAGCGGCGTACTCCAACGCCGCCCGTGCGGCCAGGTTTTTCTCATTGCTGGGGAGGAAGCTCAGGTTGGTCTCCACCCGCACTCCAGGCTCCCCGGTCCGTTCCAGGGTGAGGGTGTCGAGCAGGCCCACCGAGTGCATCACCATCCGCAGGTCGTGGTAGCCGTCGGGGCGGCGGCCCAGGATGTCCAGGCTCAAATTCAGTTTTGCGGGGGCCAGTACCTCCACGGTGTTCCCTCCTTTTATCGAATCTCCCGGCCTTCCAGGTAAAAACGCTTGTCGTGGGCCTCCCCCATGGAGAAGGTCTTCCGGGGCAGGACCCCGTCGAAGATGACCGTGGGGAAAAGGCTGTTTTTCGCCATGGGCGGCAAAAGAAACCCTATATTTTCCAGCGACTGGGACGCCAGCTCCCTTGTTACGTCCTCGCCGTGGATGTAGTCGATGGTTCCTGGATTTTTCTCCAGGTAATCGTCCAAAAACCGCTGGAGAGTACCCACTTCCAGCTGTGCCTTGGGGTCGGGGACAGTGACCGTCCCCGACCCTTCCCGGGTGACCCAGTGGAGAACGTGGCCCTCTCCCGTTCCCTTATGGGTACCGGGATAGTAGGACAGAAGGGCTTCCAGCAGTTTCTTCGGCTCCACGCCGAAGACCACCCGGTGGATAGGTTCAAACTCCAGGCTTTCGTCGTGGAGGTCCACCAGCTCACAGAGAGCGTAGCGTGCCTTCTCCTCTCCGCTCTTCTCGTAGCAGGCCTTGGCGGTGGCCAGGGAGTGGTTCCCGTCCCCCACAGCCAGAACCAGAGGGGCTTTTCCGGGGGCGTTGTACCGCGCTCTGAACTCCTCTGGCTGGGCCATTCCCCGGAGGGCGGCGGCCACGGACGCCTTCTCTTCCGCCCCCAGAAGCCAGCCGGCCAGGTGGCCGCTGTCCTCCATGAGGTCAAAGTCGTAAAGCTGCTCCATAGACTCCCTGGCGGCGGCCAGCGGGGGCATCAAGCTCCCGGTCCGGTCGTCGGCCAGGAGCAAAACATGGGGCAGTTCCAGGG
>JAHHSF010000185.1 GCA_020025375.1 Oscillospiraceae bacterium
GAGTGACAACCCCGCCCGCAAGACCCGCTATGACCTTGTGGAGGTAGAAAAAAAGACGGCTCGGGGCCCTTTGATGGTGAATATGGATTCCCAGGCTCCCAATCGTATGTTTCAGGAGTGGGCCGAAAAGGGGCGCTTTCGTCCTGACCTCACCCTCCTGCGCCCTGAGACCACGTGGGGAAAATCTCGATTCGATTTTTATTGGGAAGCAGGAAGAGAAAAGGGCTTTGTGGAAGTAAAAGGTGTTACGCTGGAACTGGATGGCTGGGCCCGGTTCCCCGACGCACCCACACAGCGGGGAATAAAGCATCTGGAGGAATTGATTCTGGCGAAGAAGGCTGGATACGAGGCCGCCGTCTGCTTTGTCATCCAGATGGCGGGGATGACCGCTTTTTCTCCCAACGATGAGACCCACCCGGAATTTGGGGCCGCCCTGCGAAAAGCTAGGGAGGCCGGGGTAGAGATTCTGGCCTACGGTTGCCGGGTGGAGCCGGGCTTCGTGGAGATGGCCGAGTCAGTACCGGTACGGTTGTGAGACAGGTGTGGCCTTAAACGTCTCGCTGCAAAGTCGTTTCTCCACCTTGCGGCTGAGAGACGCAAAATTCCGTGCCGCGGGCCAAAGGAACCCTACAAATTGGAAGCTGTCCTGCCCCGTTGCTTTTGGCCTTGTTAGGGCTGGTCCAGCATGATAGAATAAAAAGTAAACTTGAAACAGGGGAGAGAGCACCATGGAGCGTCCATACAAATTAATCACCAGCGAGATCCCGGTGAAGGGCATCGGCTATTTGATTTTAGAGAGACCCGACGCTTTGGAGGCTGCCATGACTGAGCTGTTTGAAAAGGGGGCAACCACCGTGCTTGCCAAAGGCACCCTCACTGAGGGGGAGGCCGACGGCTTTTCGGTCGCCTTTTCCCACAGTATGATGGTCATGGAGCGTTCCCTGGACACCGTTCCGGCTCCGGAGGGGAAGCTCCGCCTCACACCCCTCACCATGGGGGAAGCTCCAGTTTATATCCAGATTCACAACGAGAGCTTTTTCCACGTTCCAAACAGCGCCACCATCGATCGCTCCGAGCTGGACAAGCTTCTTCGGCCCCAGGAACGGGCGGGCTTGGTCTGGCTGGGGACCCGGCTGGTGGGGGACTACGACTGTGTGCTGAAGGGGGAGGGAAAGCCCCTTATCGACGGTATCGGCCTCATCAAGTATATGCGGGGGAAGGGCCTGGGCCGAGAGCTTTTGCGGAGCGTGCTGACCCTGCTGAAAGAGGAGGGATGCGCCTCCTGCCAGCTGATGGTTTCCACCGCCAACGAGGCCGCTTTCGGCCTCTACCGGGCTGAGGGCTTCACCGTCACCGAAAAGAAGTCCACCTGGTATGAGGTGCGCCGGAT
>JAHHSF010000186.1 GCA_020025375.1 Oscillospiraceae bacterium
GGTGCTTCTATTCTACACCACACAGGAGGTTTACACAAAGTTTGGGACAGTCTCTTAGTATCGGCCATATCGCACACTCCCTTCTAATTTACAACTTTGATCAGCCGAAAATCTCTTGAATATGCAAAAACACCGCACTTTCGTGCGGTGTTTTTGCTGTGTATCTTTTTTGTCAACACAATTTGGCGGAGAAGGAGGGATTTGAACCCTCGCTACGGTTTCCCGTACTACTCCCTTAGCAGGGGAGCCCCTTCGGCCACTTGGGTACTTCTCCAAATCCGAACTTAAATATGATTTCATTGTCGCAGAAGAAAAAGTGGCGGAGAGAGTGGGATTCGAACCCACGGCTCCTTGCGGAGTCACCGGTTTTCAAGACCGGCTCCTTAAACCACTCGGACATCTCTCCGTGTCCGGGTTCCATCAGATGCGATATTTAGAATACCATATCCTGTTCGGAATGTCAACTAAGAAGAGAAAAAATTATTTTTGTAACGTCAGGGGAGATAATAGGGTTAGCGGTAAAAGTCGTGGCAACCGATGGTGGCGTAGAAGGGGCGGTTTTCCACCGTCCAGAAGTTGCCTGCCAGGACAGGGTTTAGAAAGTAGAGGCAATCGCCCACTTCATCCGCACCCTCCAAAACCAGCTTGGCGGCCAGAAGGCTGCCCTCGGTGGGGGGGAGGTAAATTGTGCCGTTCCGCACCGGCTCAAACTGTCCGCCCCAGCGCTGGTCGAAAATGACCCCATAGATAGAGTTGGGGAAGTCGGGATGCTCCACTCGGTTGAGGACGACATTACCTACCGCGATCTGGCCATTCAAGGGCTCGCCCTGGCTTTCCGCTGAGATGATGCGGGAAAGCCAGTAAAGCTCGTCCGGATCGTAGTTGGCCCAGGGAGCGGCCGAGCCGTTTTCCACCAGGATCTCTCGGGTGCCCCCGTTCCAGATCACCTGGGCGCCAAAGGCATCGGCCAGGACCCGGATGGGGACCAGAACGCGTCCGTTTTCTGCACGGACACCGGCAGGGATGTAGAGATACCGCCCATTGGCGGTGAGATAGGGGAGACCGGGGGAGGCGGTCAGGGCTAGGCCGTCGCCGTGGATGGCGGCGGTGCCTTCCGACCAGGAGATATCGGCCCTGGGGTCCAGAGCGCGGGAGACTGCCCGCAGGCCCACGTAGGTGGTCCCATCCTCCACGGCGTGAACGGCGGGGATCGGCTCACCGTTTACCCGGAGGGTGGGTAAATTGGTCGCCAGGGCCTGACCCGCCAGCAGGGCGGCGGAGAGACCGAGGGCAAGAATGGTTCGTTTCAAAAGGTCACGTCCTGTTACTATGTATTTGCCCCTTGATTTATGGCAGCCAGCCATAGGCATGGGACATCTCGTTGCCT
>JAHHSF010000019.1 GCA_020025375.1 Oscillospiraceae bacterium
GGCCGCCACAGACAAGCAAAGGCCCATGGTCAGGGCCAGAATCGTTTTTTTCATGCTGGTGCCTCCTCTGGTTGGTCTTTCCTCCATAATAGGGCTTTCCCGTGCCCCTGTCAAGCCGCTTTCTTCCTCCTCATTTCCCCTTACTTGTGCAAAAGCCGGGTCTGGTTACTTTTCCTCTTGTAAGCCATCCAAAAGTCAGGTATAATATGATATTAGCTTCGCATCTTTGTGAAAGGGGGACTTACCATGGGTCAACCTGGGTTTATCCACGACAAGCTGGACATCAAACTGCTGATCTTATATATCTTGGCCCGGGTCATGGCACCCATCGACCTGCCGACCCTTACCGACCTGGCCCTCTGCGACAGCGGCGTGGACTATTTCCTCTTTGCCGAGTCCATCTCCGAGCTTATCGAGAGCGGCCACCTGGTCCTGGAGGACGACCACTACGCCATCACGGACAAGGGCCGTACCAACAGCAAGGTCACCGAAAGCTCCCTTCCCTACTCGGTCCGGCTCAAGTGCGGCAAGGCCCTGGCCGCTTTGAACAGTCAGCTCCGCCGGGCCGCCCAGATTCGGGCCCAGGTCCTCCCCCGGGAAGACGGCGGCTTCACCCTGGAGCTGGCCTTGGACGACAACGACGGCAACCTCTTCACTCTGGATATGTTGGTCGCCAATGAGGAGCAAGGCCGCCACCTGGGGGACCGTTTTTTAGCCGCCCCGGAGCAGATATATAATGAGATCCTGACCGTTCTCCTCACCGCGCGTGGTGAAAAGGGGGAAGCAGAATGACCGAGCCAATCATTATGGGAATACCTGTCACCTTGCTCTTTCTCTACTTTATCACTTATTCCTTTTTGGGCTGGTGTGTGGAGACCACCTACTGCTGCATCGCTGAAAAGCGCTGGGTAGCCCGCGGCTTCCTCTTCGGACCTATCTGCCCCATCTATGGGGTGGGCGTGCTCCTCATGATTCTCTTCTTTGCCCCCCTGGCCGGAAACCTGGTGGTCTTTTACGTCACCGCCACTGTTGTCATGTCGGCCTGGGAGTATTTCGTGGGCTGGTTCCTGGAGACCGCTACCAAGATCAAATACTGGGATTACAGCCATAAGCCCTTCAACATCAAGGGACGTGTCTGCCTTCAGATCTCCCTGTGCTGGGGTATCCTCTCCTACATCACCATCTTCTTCATCCATCCCCATGTGGCGGGCCTCTACGCCCATATTCCCACATGGATACGGTACTCCCTCTTCGGAGCGGTCTTTACCCTGCTGGTGGTGGATACCGTCACTACCGTCCGCCAGCTGGCTCTGACCACCCAGTTCATGAACAAGTTGGAGGCGGCAGGCCAGGAACTGAAGCTCCAGACCTCCCTGGCCCGCGCCCAGGTGAGCGACCGTCTGGACGATCTGGGGGACCGCATCGAGGACGCTGTCCGGGAAAGCGAACGGCTCAGCGCCTTGAAGGAGCGGTACGACATCCTTCTGGACATGGCCGAGCAACAGAGCCGTCGGTTCCGCAACCGCTATTCCCACATGCGCTCTGAGAAATTTGACCAGCGCTTTGGTGAGGTCTCCACCCGGGGCCAGGACCTGCGGGTCAAGCTCCGTGCCGCCCGGGAGCAGTACAAGGCCTATAAGGGCGGTAAGAAATCTTAAGCAAAAAGTCCCCCGATGCATCGGGGGACTTTTTATTTTTACATCAATGGTGCAAAAATTCGCAAGAGGTCCCGCAAGAGCTGACGCCACCAGGGCAAGGCCCGGCACTCTTCCAGCGTAATCCGCTGACAACACTCTTGGGTAGTGAGAAAGTCCTCTTTGATCTCCAGCACCGAGGGCTGGCCAAAGAGAAGGACACCGTCCTCAAAGTGGAGGAAGAGGCTCCGGTAGTCCAGGTTCACCGTCCCGGCTACCCCGAAGCGGTCGTCCACCGCAAAGGTCTTGGCGTGGCAGAAGCCGGGGGTATACTCGTAGATCTTCACCCCATCCTCCAGGAGGGCCTCGTAATGGGCTCTGGTGACCTCAAAGATAATCTTCTTGTCCGGAATATGTGGGGTCATGATTCGCACGTCCACCCCGCTCTTAGCCGCCGCCACCAGGGCCTGGGTCATGGCATCGTCGATGATCAGGTAGGGGGTCATGATATAGACGTACTCTTTGGCCCGGTTGATCAGGTTGAGGTAGACGGTCTGCCCCACCGGCTCCTCATCCAGAGGGCTGTCGGTATAGGGCTGGGCATAGCCCTGGGCGTCGGGATAGGTCTCCCGCTCCGGCCGAAACCAGGTCATGTCCTCCCCCTCATCCCGTTGCAGGTGCCACATGGAGAGGAACATTACCGTCATGCTCCATACCGCATCCCCCCGGAGGAGAATGCCGCCGTCCTTCCAGTGGCCGTACCTCACTTTCCGGTTGATATACTCGTCGGCCAGGTTGATGCCCCCGGTAAAGCCCACCTTGCCGTCGATGACCATGAGCTTCCGGTGGTCCCGGTTGTTCAGCCGCAGAGTGAGAATGGGGACGAAGCGGTTGAAGGCCATGCAGTGGATGCCCGCTTCCTCCAGCGCCTCGGCATAGTCGTTCGGCAGGGTGAACAGACAGCCCACATCGTCGTAGATCATTCGGACCTCCACGCCGGAACGGGCCTTTTCCAGAAGAAGCTCCAAAATGGTGTCCCACATCTCCCCCGCCTCCACAATAAAGTACTCCAGGAAGATGTATTTCTTCGCCTTTTTCAGCTCGGCCAGCATGGCTTCAAATTTTTGCTCGCCCGAGGGAAAGTATTTGGTCTCGGTGTTGCCGTAGGCCGGGGCAAGGGCGCTTCGCTCCAAGTAGCGGGCGTGGAGGACGGCCTCCTCTCCCAGGGAGGCCAGGCTCTCCGCCTTGAAGTCTCCGGACAGCTCCTTTTGCATCTCGCGGTTCAGACTGCTCATCTTCTTCTTGGTCCGTTTTCCCAGGTGACTCCCGCCGAAGAGGAGATAAAACAGCCCGCCGAAGATCGGGAACACCAAAATGGGGATGATCCAGGCGATCTTATAGGCAGGGTTGCTCTTGCTCCCGATAATCCAGAGGACGGCCAGGATGGAAAAGGCAATGCAGACCCAGTAAAATTCCATAAAATATTCGTTGAAGCCCAAAATGGTCGCCACGATGACGAACACTTGAAGCAACAGGCCAATGGCTACCACCACACAGCGGTGGAACAGCAGCTTCAGCAATTTTTTCACCCGGTCTCCCCCCTCCACAAAACAACTTATTTGATTACTACATTTTCCTGCCCCAGCCATTCCTGAAGCTGGGACACCAGGACCGGATGGACCAGGCAATGGGTCCCAAGCTTGCGCCGGGTATCAGCAAAGACCACCACGGCGGTGTCCCGCCCCGGGAACATGGAAAACAGAATGGTCAGTTTGCCCCAAATCGGATGATTCTCCGAGGGGACCTTCACATAAAGTTTCCGCTCCTTGGCCGGTTGGGTCACCTGTTCCTGGGGCGCAGCTTCGCCCTTCTCCCCTTTCAGATGGTCCAGGGGCTGGAGCTTATCCACCATCATCTGGGGTGGTTTCTCATCCCGCACGGAGATTTTTCCGGTCGCCAGGATGGGCATATTCTCCTGGACGTAGGAGCCGCTCTCATTGAGGACCCGAGAGAAGGCCAGAAGCTCCATGGAGCCGGTCTCGTCCTCCAAGGTGATATAACTCATCAGGCTGTTGTTCTTGGTGGTCTTGGTCTTGGCCGACGAGATGACCCCGGCCAGGGTGACCCGCTGTCCGTCGGCGTAGGTCTCCGGGCCATCCGCCCGTTCAAAATCGGCCAGGATACTGCCGATGGGCACAGCCCGGTGGCGGCAGACCACCTCCCGGTACTCATCCATGGGGTGGCCGGAGAAATAGAGGCCGGTGGTTTCCTTTTCCATCCGCATAAGCTCCCTGGAAGAATATTCGGGGAGGTTGGGCAGAGGAATCTTCCGGGCTGCGCCGGCCTCCTCTCCCCCACCGCCGAAAAGGTCAAACTGGCCCTCAAGGTTCTTCTTCCGGGTCTGGGCGATGTCGTCCAGAATCTGACCAAAGACCGCCATAAGCTGGGCCCGCTTATAGCCCAGGCTGTCAAAGCAACCGCTTCGGATAAGGCTCTCCACCACCCGGCGGTTCAGGTCTGCCTCAAAGAGCCGTTCGCAGAAGTCCTCAAAGGAGGCGAAGGGGCCGTTTTTCTCCCGCTCCTTCAGTAGGTTCTCAATGACGGCCCAGCCCACCCCCTTGATGGCCACCAGGCCGAAGCGGATATCCCCGCTTTCGGACACGGTGAAGGTCGCCTTGGACTCGTTTACGTCGGGAGGAAGGAGGCGGATGCCGTTCTCCCGGCACTCGCCGATATATTCGGCCACCTTCTCCTGGGAATCCAGCACCGAGGTGAGAAGGGCGGCCATGTACTCCCGGGTGAAGTGGCGCTTGAAGTAGGCGGTCTGATAGGCCACTACGGCGTAGGAGACGGCGTGGGCCTTGTTGAAGGCGTAGTTGGCGAAGTCGGTGATCTCGTCATAAATTTTCTCGGCCACGGCCTCCGGGATACCATTGGCGGCGCACCCGGTGATGTTCCGGGCGGGGTCGCCGTGGAGAAACGCCGCCCGCTCCCGCTGGATGTCCTTCATCTTCTTTTTGGACATGGCACGGCGGACCATGTCGGCCTGGCCCAGGGAGAACCCGGCCAGCTTGCGGAAGATCTCAATGACCTGCTCCTGATAGACGATGCAGCCATAGGTCATGGACAAAATGGGCTCCAGCATGGGGTGCTTATAGCGGATTTTCTCCGGCGCATGCTTGCAGGCAATGAAACGGGGAATGGAATCCATGGGGCCGGGGCGGTAGAGGGCGATGATGGCTGTGATATCCTCGATGCTCTGGGGCTTGAGTCCCACGCAAACGCCAGTCATCCCCGCTGACTCCAGCTGAAAGACGCCGGAGGTCTTTCCCGCCGCCAGCATCTCAAAGGTCTCCTTATCATTCTCAGGAATATCAGTAAGTGTAAAGTTCGGATGCTTCACGCGTACCATCTGGACCGCGTCGTCCAGAACGGTGAGGTTCCGCAGGCCCAAAAAGTCCATTTTCAGGAGCCCCAGCTCCTCCAGAGTGACCATAGTGTACTGGGTGACCACCGACTCATCGTTTTTGGCCAGGGGGACGTAGTCGGCCACCGGCTTTTTGGTGATGACCACGCCGGCGGCATGGGTGGAGGCGTGACGTGGCATCCCCTCGATGGCCTTGGCAGTATCGATGAGTTCCTTGATACGCTCATCCCCCTCGTACAGGTCCCGGAGGGGCTTGGACAGCTTCAGGGCGTTGTCCAAAGTGATGTGGAGGTTGTTGGGACCGCTGGGAATCTGCTTGGCCACGTTGTCTACCTCGGCGTAAGGGATGTTCAGAGCCCGGCCCACGTCCCGGATGGCCCCCCGGGCCGCCATGGTGCCGAAGGTGACGATCTGGGCCACATGGTCGGCTCCGTACTTCCGGGAGACGTAGTCGATGACCTCGCTCCGGCGGCGGATGCAGAAGTCGATGTCGATATCTGGCATGGTGACCCGCTCGGGGTTCAAAAACCGTTCGAAGTACAGGCTGTACTTCATAGGATCAATGTCGGTGATTTTCAGACAGTAGGACACAATGCTCCCTGCCGCCGAGCCTCGCCCCGGGCCAACGGGGATATTCTGGCTCTTGGCGTAGCCGATAAAGTCGGAGACAATGAGGAAGTAATCCACGAAGCCCATCTGGCGTATGACATTCATCTCGTAGCAGAGCTGTTTCTTGTACTCCTCGGGGCCGTCCGGATAGCGCTGGGCAAAGCCGTCCCAGCACAGTTTTTCAAAATAGGCGTCCCCGTCGGTCCAACCCTCCGGGAGATGGAATTCAGGCAGGTGGTAGTTGCCGAAGGTGAAGTCCAAATTGCACAGTTCGGCAATCCTGACCGTGTTCTCCAGGGCCTCTGGATGCTCTGGGAAGAGGGCGGCCATCTCGGCCTCGCTCTTCAGGTAGAACTCGTTGCTTTCGAACTTCATCCGGTCGGGATCGTCCACTGTCTTACCCATCTGGATACACATGAGCACGTCTTGTATCCGGGCATCCTCCCGGCTGAGATAGTGGGCATCGTTGGTGGCCACCAGGGGGATACCGGTCTCCTCATGAAGGCGGAGAATGCCCTGGATAACCTCCGGGTCCTCCTTCAGGCCGTGATCCTGGAGTTCCAGATAGTAGCCGTCCTCTCCAAAGAGTTCCCGCATCTCCAGGGCGTAGGCCTTGGCCCCTTCAAAGTCCCCCCGGCGAATCCGGCGGGGAATCTCCCCCGCCAGACAGGCGGACAGGGCGATGAGCCCTCCGCAGTTTTGCCGCAAGAGGTCCATGTCGATGCGGGGCTTGATGTAGAAGCCCTCGGTAAAGCTCTGGGACACCATATGGGAGAGGTTGCGGTAGCCCTCCTCATTCCGGCAGAGGAGGATGAGATGGCGGGCCTCGGCGTCCAGTTCATGGACCCGGTCAAATCTGGTCCGGGGAGCGACGTAGACCTCACAGCCGATGATGGGCTTGATGCCCGTGGCCTTGGCCGCCCGGTAAAAGTCGATGACTCCATACATAACGCCGTGGTCGGTGATGGCCACGGCGGTCTGCCCCAGCTCCTTACAGCGGTCCATCAGGCTATTGATGCGGCAAGCACCGTCCAGCAGGGAGAATTCCGTATGAAGATGTAGGTGGACAAAAGACATGGGTAATTCTCCTTTTTCCGGTCATTCCAGCAGGTTCTTTTCAATAGCGGGTCAGCCACAGAAAGAGCGGCTAGACCCAGAGGTAACACAGGGTGCAGATGGCAACAGCCACGGCATTGACCGTTATGGTAGGGGCTGATGTCCTCATCGGTCCGGTTTATTGGGTCGCCTGCTCCATGAGCTTATGCAGACGGTGGTTGAGGGCGGATTTTGTGATGGGCGGGTCGCAGAGGGCGGCCAGCTCAGAAAGGGTCAATTCCGGGTTTTCCAGCCGTAACCGGGCGGTCTGACGCAGCTTCTCCGGCAGGCCGGAGAGCCTCCCCCGCTCTTCCAGGCGGTGGATGGCCTCAATCTGCTCCTGAGCTGCGTCCACCGCCTTACCCAGGTTGGCGGCGTCGCAGTTTACCCGACGGTTCACGCCCCCCCGAAGCTGTTTTTCCGCCTTGGCGTTCATGATCTCCATCGCCTGGATGGGGGCCCCCATAGCGGTGAGAAAGTCCTCAATGGCAGCGCTGGACTTGAAGTACGTAACGTAGTTGGCCTTCCGGGTCGTCTCCTTGGGGGAAAAACCCAGTTCGGGCATAAGGGCGGCCAGCTCCCGGCTCACATGATAGTGGGAGGTGGCAAGCTCCAGGTGGTAGCCTTTCTTCGGGTCTGTCACCGAGCCGCCGGCCAGAAAGGCACCCCGCAGGAAGGCGAGGCGGTCGCAACTCTCCTCCAGGACGGCGTAGTTGATGTGATGAGAAACACTGGTGGTCGGCTCATACCCATAGGTCTCCCAGATGGCGGCCACCTTGCCAGGGTCGGTGATTCCAAAGGCCTGCTTGCCCTCCTCCCCCAAGATCTCGGGGTAGTCGTCAAAATCGATTCGGAAGGCCCGCCAGAACAGTTGGGGCAGGCGGAGGGAAAGCGCCGGGTTCTCGGTGACGATTTTCACCTGTGTGGCAGAAAAGTGATTACAGAAGAGAAGCACGCCATAAGCTTCCGCCTGGGCACAACATTTTTTGCCCAGAGGGACCCGGCACAGCTCCTCCTTTACCTCGGCGGAAAAAGACACGGCTTCTCCTCCTGTTACAATAAATTTGGCCAGAAAAGCCGGGCAGCAGTCCGGCTTTCCCTCCATTTGGTTGCCGTTTCCGGCAACTCAAATTTTGAAATTCCTGCTTGGCTTTTATTGGCAGGTCTGCGCTTAAAAGATGCGGGTGTCGGCCCGCTCCTGATAAAGCTCCATCACCGCCTGGGCCAGGCGTTCTGTGTCGTGGCGGGCGTAATGGGCCCCCTCGGCCGCCAGAGACCGGGAGACCACCTCCACCCCAAGCTTCTGGATTCGGGCGGCGTCCACCTCCATGGGAAAGGCGTTTTCCGTGGCGTACCGCTCTAACAGCTCAGCCCGGATGGGAGTGTCGTTCACCAGGCAGAGGTCCACCAGGCCGGGAGCGCCGTGGGCCAGCAGGGCAGCCACGTGGTCCCCCGCCGTCATGTCTTCGGTCTCCCCTTCCTGGGTCATGATGTTGCAGACGTAAATTTTCAGCGCATCCGAGGCGCAGATGGCCTGTACCACCCCATCCACCAGCAGATTTGGGATGATGCTGGTGTAGAGACTGCCGGGCCCCAGTAGGATGAGGTCGGCATCCCGGATGGCCTCCAGGGTCTGGGGCAGGGCCTCAGGATGCTCGGGCAGGAGACGGACCCTGGCAATACGGCAGTCCTGCTCCTTCTTGAATTGAAAGATTTTGGACTCCCCCACCACGTGGGTGCCATTTTCAAAGGTGGCCTCCAGGATCACGTCTGAGTTGGTCACAGGAAGGACCCGGCCAGAAATGGCCAAGACCTCACTCATCCGTGCCACAGCCTGGTCAAAGGAATCGGAAATGCCGTTCAGAGCGGCCAGGATTAGGTTGCCGAAGGCCTGGCCGGAGAGGCTCCCTTCGGTAAAGCGGTAAGCCAGGAGCTGTTCCATCACCGGCTCCACGTTGGCAAGGGCCTGCATACAGTTGCGGATGTCTCCCGGAGGAGGCATCCCCAGGTCCTGGCGCAGGATGCCGGAGCCGCCGCCGTCGTCGGCCACGGTGACGATGGCAGTCAAATTCTGGGTCCGACTCTTCAGACCCCGGAGCATGGTGGAAAGGCCGTGCCCTCCCCCGATGGCGACGATGTTCGGTCCCTGTTCCCAACTGTGAGAATTATTTTCCATGGTCAAGCCCTCGTCATGTCCCGGTGCTTTTCCACCGCCGTATACCCTTTTTGACGCACAAAGTCGGCCACTGCCCGGGTGATGGCCACCGAGCGGTGCTGGCCGCCGGTACAGCCGATGGCGATGACCAGCTCGGTCTTTCCCTCCTCCACATATTGGGGCAGGAGGAAGGCCAAGAGCCTCTCCAGATATTTCATAAAGTCCTTGCTCTGCTGATAGCCGAACAAAAAGGTGTAGACGGGCTCGTCCAACCCGGTCTGGGGACGGAGCTGCTCGATATAGTAGGGGTTGGGCAGAAACCGGACGTCAAAGACCAGGTCGGCCTCCATGGGAAGCCCGTACTTGTACCCGAAAGAGGTGACGGATACCCGCATCTGCCGCTTCTCCCCTTTCCGGTCGAAGAGGCGCAGGACCTCCCCCCGGAGCTTGGCGGTGGAGAGAACGGTGGTGTCGATGATGTATTGGGCACGGGCCCGTACCCCGGCCAGGGCGGCCTTCTCCCGGGCCACAGCCCCGGCCAAATCCTGCTCCTCACCGGCCAAGGGGTGGCTCCGCCGGGTCTCCTTATACCGTTTGATGATAGTCTCGGGGGCAGCCTCCACGAAGAGGATCTTGTACTGGCACTCCATCTTTTTCAGGGCCTCCAGGGCATCGAAAAGGCCGTCGAAGGTCTGCCCACCCCGGATGTCGCAGACCAGAGCCACCCGGTCATACTCCTTCTCCCGGGCCATGCAGAGCTGGGCCAACCCCGGAATGAGGGGAGCGGGCAGATTGTCCACCACGTAGAAGCCCATATCCTCCAAAATGGAGGCTGTCTTACTTTTTCCGGCTCCGGAGAGGCCGGAGATAATTACAAATTCCATGCTTCCACCCCCAGCAGACGCACCTCTGGCTCCAAGGCCACACCAGTCTGTTCCAGCACCACCCGGTAGACGTGGGAGATGACCCCCATCACGTCGGCGCAAGTGGCGTTCCCCAGGTTGACCACAAAGCCTGCGTGCTTTTCCGAGACCTGGGCGTTGCCCACCCGGCACCCCTTCAGACCGCATTGATCGATGAGGGCGGCGGCAAAGCCGTCCTTGGGTCGCTTGAAGGTGGAGCCGGCGCTGGGCAGTTCCAGGGGCTGGCGCTCCCTTCTCCGAAAGGCCAGATCGTCAATTCTGGCGGCAATCTTCACCGGATCCCCGGGCTGGAGGCAAACCACAGCGCTGAGAATGATGCCGTCCAGGTCCTCAAAGACGCTTTTCCGGTAGGAGAAGCCCAGTTTCTCCCCCACAATCTCCCGCAGAGAACCGTCCAACCCCAAAAAGCGGACGGATTCCACCACGTTGGCAATCTCGCCGTTATAAGCGCCGGCATTCATCATCACCGCGCCCCCCACCGAGCCGGGAATGCCGTGGGCAAACTCCAGGCCGGTGAGGCTCTCCTGCCGGGCAAAGGCGGCAGCCTGGCTGAGCAGGGTCCCTGCCCCCAGGCGCAGGCAGGTGTCATTCACCTTTTCGATGGTCCCCAGCCCTTTCCCACACTTGATGACAAAGGCGTCCAGGCCACGGTCGGCCACCAGAAGGTTGGAGCCATTGCCGATAAACAGGGGTTCGATCCCAAGGCCCATCGCCGCCTGGACCGCCTGGGCCACTTCCCCCTCAGAGGCTGGGAAGGCCATCAGCTTTACAGGTCCGCCAATGCGGAAGGAGGTATGCTTACTCATGGGCTCCTCCTGCCGAAGCTCCAGCCCCGGACAAAGTCGCTCCAGTTCTATTTTCAAGGCTTCAAAGTGATTCATTGTCCGCCTCCACACACGAATTCATAGTAATTATAACAGATGTAGAGGAAAAATAGAATAGCTCTTCCCGAAAAAGGATACATTGTTATTATCTACAAAATCAAAAACTTATTTTTATTCTTTTCCTCCATTTTTTCGGAAATGCCAAGGGAAACGGGTAACTAAACAGCAAGAACGCCGTCCTGGGTGCCGCCCAATGGGTCTTTGCGGCTGCCAAAGAAAAACACGCCCTGCGTTATACACGCTGCCGGGGCTTGGCCGGGACTATGAACTGGGTGAAGCTGAAATTTGCTGCCATGAACATCAATAAGCTGGCCCAATGGAAATGGAAGGAGCGTATACACACCTTGCTGTTTCTCACATTCGGCCTCATTTGCGAACGAAACCCGGCTTGTGCCTGACGCACAGCCGGGTTTCTCCACACTCTGAAGCGCCCTGGAATCTTTTGATTCCAGGGTGCTTTTTTCTTAGTAGGTCACCATATATTTTTCTCTTTCCCAGGAGGAGACACGGGTGCGGTACTCCTCCCACTCGGCGGTCTTTCCGGCCAGGTACTGGGTGGTGACATGGTCCCCCAGAGCAGCCTGAATCAGCTTGTCCTTTCGGAACTCCCGGATGGCCTCTTCCAGGGAGCCGGGGAGGGAGTCGATCTTGTGCCGGGCCCTGGTCTTGGCGTCCATGGCGTAGATGTCCTGGGTGATCTCCAGGGGCGGGGTAAGCCCGCGCTCGATGCCGTCCAGACCGGCGGCCAGGCAGGCCGCCAGGGACAGATAAGGGTTGCAGCTGGGGTCGGGACTACGGAGCTCCACCCGGGTGGACTGACCCCGGGCGGAGGGGATGCGGACCAGGGCGGAGCGGTTGGAGGCCGACCAGGCCATGTAGCAGGGGGCCTCATAGCCGGGGACCAGCCGCTTATAGGAGTTCACCAGGGGGTTGGTGATGAGGGTCAGGCCCTTTACGTGGGACAGGATGCCGGCGATAAAGCTGTACGCCTCCTTGGACAGGCCCCGCTCTCCATTCTCGTCGTAAAACACGTTCTTGCCGTTGCGGAACAGGGACATATTGGTGTGCATCCCGGAGCCGGCCACCCCATAGAGGGGCTTGGGCATGAAGGTGGCGTGGAGGCCGTTGATCTGGGCCATGGTCTTCACCGCCAGCTTGAAGGTCATGATGTTGTCGGCCGCCTTCAGGGCGCCGGTGTACTTGAAGTCGATCTCATGCTGGCCCCGGGCGTTCTCGTGATGGGAGGCCTCGATCTCGTAGCCCATCTGCTCCAGGGCCAAGCAGATCTGGCGGCGGGTGCTCTCCCCATGGTCCAGGGGGCCCAGGTCGAAGTAGCCCGCCTCGTCATTGGTCTTGGTGGTGGGCTTGCCCTCCTCGTCGGTCTGGAAAAGAAAGAATTCTGCCTCGGGACCCACATTGAAGGCGTCATAGCCCATGTCGGCAGCCCGCTGGAGGACCCGCTTCAGCACGCCACGAGGGTCACCCACAAAGGGGGTGCCGTCAGGGTTATACACGTCGCAGATAAGCCGGGCCACCTTACCGTGCTCCGGATGCCAGGGAAAGACCACAAAGGAGTCCAGGTCCGGGTAGAGATACTGGTCAGACTCGTTGATACGTACGAAGCCCTCAATGGAGGAGCCATCAATGGCGATCTGGTTGTTCAGCGCCTTTTTAATCTGGGAGGCGGTGATGGCCACGTTCTTGAGCTGGCCGAAAATGTCGGTGAACTGCATACGGATGAACTTGATGTCCTCCGCCTCGACTTTTTTAATGATATCTTCCTTGGTGTATCCCATAACAAGTACCCCTTTTCCGGTTTTCCTGAGTTTATCTGTCTAATCCTATCACATCACCCCAGAATTTTCAATTAGCAATTCCACCGTATACACCCAAAAGCATAGCCCCCCCTTGACACCTTTTCCCGTCCGTGGTAGTATAATGTATCAATTAAAGATCGCGTTGAATGGGAAAAGTAGCATCCCACCACCCCCGGCCAGAGAGGGACCGTCACCGGCTGAAAGCGGACCCACGGAGAAGGATGTGAATTGCGCCCGGGAGCGAGGGGGATGTGGATGCCCTCCGGGTCAGCCGCCGTCATTGGCTTTGAGTGAAAAACGAGAGTGGAACCGCGACGTTATGCCGCCTCTCATGCCCAAAGGCATGGGAGGCGTTTTTTTATTTTCTGGAGGACACACTATGACACAATTAGGCGAGACCCTGCGGGCTTATCAGGCCCGGGACCCGGCGGCCCGGAGCTGCCTGGAGATTTTTCTCCTCTACCCCGGCGTACACGCTATCATTTTCCACCGGGTGAGCCACTGGCTCTGGACCCACCAGTTGCGCTTCCTGGCCCGGCTCAATTCCCAGCTCGCCCGGCACTGCACCGGCATTGAAATTCACCCCGGTGCGGTCATCGGCCGCCGCTTCGTCATTGACCACGGCATGGGCATCGTCATCGGGGAGACCGCCGAGATTGGGGACGACGTCCTCCTCTACCACGGCGTGACCCTGGGCGGCACCGGCAAGGATCAGGGCAAGCGTCATCCCACCATCGGAAACAATGTCCTCATCGCCTGCGGAGCCAAGGTTTTGGGTCCCTTCAAGGTGGGGGATAATTCCCGTATCGCCGCCAACGCCGTGGTCCTCTCGGAGGTTCCTCCCAACGCCACCGCCGTTGGCGTGCCCGCGCGCATCGTCCGAGTGGCCGGGGAGCGCACCGACTACGCCGAGCGAGTGGACCAGATCCATATCACCGATCCCCTCCAGAAGGAATTGCAGGTCCTGCAATCCCGGCTAGATTTCTTAGAACAACAAATGGAAAGGGAGAAAAACCATGAAACTATATAATTCCATCACCCACACCAAGGACGAATTCGTCACCCATGAGCCCGGCAAGGTGTCCATGTACACCTGTGGCCCCACCGTCTACCATTTCGCCCACATCGGCAACCTGCGCTCCTACATCATGGAGGACGTGCTGGAAAAGTTCCTCCGCTACGATGGCTATGACGTGAAGCGGGTCATGAATATCACCGACGTGGGCCATCTCACCTCCGACGCCGACGAGGGGGAGGATAAAATGCTCAAAGGGGCCAAGCGGGAGCACAAGTCCGTCATGGAGATCGCCCAGTTCTATACCGATGCCTTTTTCTCCGACTGCGCCAAGCTGAACATCAAGACCCCCGACGTGGTCCAGCCCGCCACCGGCTGTATCGACGACTATATCCGTATCATCACCCGCCTGTTGGAAAATGGCTACGCCTATCCCGCCGGGGGGAATATCTACTTCGACACCTCCAAGCTGGACCGCTACTACGTCTTCAACGACCACGATGAGGAAGATCTGGCCGTGGGCGTCCGGGAAGGGGTAGAGGAGGACACCAACAAGCGGAACAAGAATGACTTCGTCCTCTGGTTCACCAAGTCCAAGTTCGAGGACCAGGCTCTGAAGTGGGACTCCCCCTGGGGCGTAGGCTACCCCGGCTGGCACATTGAATGCTCCGGCATCTCCATGAAGTATCTGGGTGAGTACCTGGACCTCCACTGCGGCGGCATCGACAACGCCTTCCCTCACCACACCAATGAGATTGCCCAGTCCGAGGCCTATCTTGGCCACCCCTGGTGCAAGCAATGGTTCCACGTCCACCACCTGAACACTTCCTCCGGCAAGATGAGCAAGTCCAAGGGTGAGTTCCTCACCGTCTCCCTTCTGGAGGAAAAGGGCTATGACCCCCTGGTCTACCGCCTGTTCTGCCTTCAGTCCCACTACCGCAACGGCCTGGTCTTTTCCTGGGAGAATCTGGGCAACGCCAAGAACGTCTACGAAAAGCTGGTGGCCCGTGTGGCCGCTCTGGACGAGGGGGGCACTGTGGACGAGGCGGCCGCTGAGCCCTTCAAGGCCGCCTTCAAGGAGGCCCTGGGCAACGACCTGAACACCTCCCTTGGCGTGACCGCCCTCTATGACGTGCTCAAGGCCGACCTGAACGATGCCACCAAGCGGGCTCTCATCTACAGCTTTGACACCGTGCTTGGTCTGGACCTGCTGGGCCGGGCCGCCGCCCTCCGGGAAAAGAACGCCGCCCCCGTGGAAGGTGCCGAGGAAATCGAGGCCCTGGTGGCCGCCCGCACCGAGGCCAAGAAGGCCAAGAACTGGGCCGAGGCCGACCGTATCCGCGACGAGCTGAAGGCCATGGGCATCGAGCTTCTGGACTCCAAGGAAGGAACCACCTGGAAGAAGATCTAAAAAGTGAGGGATACGGAATGAAGCGTTTGCTTTTTCTGAGTCTGACCCTGCTCCTGCTGGCAGGTTGCGCCGGAGGCTGTGGGGGGCAGGCAG
>JAHHSF010000187.1 GCA_020025375.1 Oscillospiraceae bacterium
GTAGCCGGTACACTGGTAGCCCCAGGAGGCGTCCAGGGGGTGCTCGGTGACGGGGAGGAACTCCACATGGGTGTACCCCATCTCCTTCAGGTAGGGGACCAGGTAGCTGGCCGTGTCCCGGTAGCTGAGGAACTGGCCCTCACCGGTGCGGCGCCAGGAGCCCAGGTGGCACTCGTAGATATTCATGGGGCGGCGGTAGGGGGGATTTTTGGCCCGGAAGGCCATCCAGTCCTGGTCGCCCCACTGGTAGTTGGTCCCGTCCAGGTCGTAGATCTTGGAGGACACGTTGGGCCGGGTGTCGGCGTGGAAGGCGTAGGGGTCGGCCTTGCCCACGAAGCCGCCGTTCCGGTCAAAAACAGCGTACTGGTAGGCGTCATATTTTTTAAGGCCGGGTACAAAAAGCTCCCAGATGCCGCCTTCGACCTTCGTCATCGGGTGGGCGTCCAGATCCCAGCCGTTGAAATCGCCGATAAGGGAGATCCGGGGGGCGTTGGGGGCCCAGACACGGAACAGGTAGCCCTCCGTGCCGTCCTGTGTACGCGCGGGGTGAGAGCCGAAGCAGCGCCACGCATGGGTGGACCGGCCCTCGGAGAAGGCTTCCATCTCATAATAGAGGTCGGTGGGGGAGAGCGTTTCTAAGAAATTGGACATAATGATCACCTCTGACAGTGAATTTCTCTGATGTATCAGCAAAAACTACAATATGCTCAAATAAGAGATCACAACTATTTATATAAATTATACAACAGCCAAAAAGAGCCGTCAAGCCTATTTGCCCGGTGAAAGTGCCGGGAGAAGCGGGGACCCGAGGGGAAAAACAGGGAGATAAGTACAGCCGGGGAGGAGAGCTCCTCCCCAACTTGGGAAGACCGCCTGAAAAGGCTCAACGGCCCATGCAGAGCTTTTGCAGCATGGTGCTGAAAATACCGGGAATGGTGAGCTTAGGCACCTCCTGGCAGGCCACCACGTTGATGGTGTCCCGCACTTCTCCGGCAACGGACACCTCCAGCCGCCCCAGGATCTGGCCCTTGTCCACCGGGGCGGCCACATCGGGGGAGAGGATCAGCTCGGTCTCCACCTGGTCCCGCTCCTCCCGGCCCACCAGCAGGCGGCAGCTGCGCTCCAGCACGGGCTGGACCTGGGCCTCCCGGCCCAGCAGCACAGGCACCGGGGGCAGAGGCTCCTCGGGCCATACCTGGGCCATGGCGAAGTTGGCGAAGCCGTAGTCCAGCAGGGCCTTGGCATCCTCAAACCGCTGGACGGTGGTGGGGGACTTCATCACCACGGCGATGAGCTCCATGCCGTCCCGCTCCGCCGAGGCCGACATGCAGTAGAGCGCCCCCTTGGTGGAGCCGGTCTTGAGGCCGGTGGCACCGGGGTAG
>JAHHSF010000188.1 GCA_020025375.1 Oscillospiraceae bacterium
CCGGGAAAAGAAAGCCTTCATGGAAAAACTCCTTGTGTGTTGAGATAGATCGGCCAGCTTGTGGTAGATCTGGGTGTTGTCATAGAAGCCCTCGAAGAGGTCCTGGCCCAGGCCCTTGGCAAAGACGGCCACGGGCAGGCCGGTGTGGGAGTAGGAGGCGAAGTTGATGCCGCTCTTGTTGTTCAGCACATGGGTGATGGTGACGGTGAGGGGCTCGTAGGTGCCGTAGAGGACGTATTCAGCCTGGTCGGGCTCGGCCCGGTTTTCATCCATGGAGGTTTCGTAGGCCTTCTTCAGCAGAGAAGTCTCGTACTCGGTGAGGACCAGCTTGTCGTCCTCGGCCCCGGAGAGCTTCAGGCCGAAGAGGGCTTCCACGTCCTTCATCACATCCTCGAAGGAGGTCTTGTTTTCCTTGTAGGCGGCCACATAGTCGCTGTCGAACTTGGCGTAGGAAATCTTCTGGTTTTCCAGATTGGTGAGGAAGGTATCATAGTCGGTGCCGGCGTAGCCGATGGTCAGGCCGCCGGTCTCGTGGTCACCGGTGACCAGGATGAGGGTCTCGTCGGGGTGATCCTTGGCAAAGGCCAGGGCCTCGTCCACCGCGTTGGCCAGGGCAATGGTGTCGGAAATGGTGGAGCCGGCGTCGTTGGCGTGGCAGGCCCAGTCGATTTTGCCACCCTCGCACATCAGGAAGAAGCCCTTGTCGTTATCCAGGACCTCGATGCCCTTCTTTACATAGTCGGACAAGGCCCACATATCGCCGGTGCGGTCGTTTTCATAGGCAATGGCGTCGGAGTCTGCCAGATGCTCGTCGATGATGAGGACCTTCTCGTCGTCGGCGGTAACTGCCTCGGCCTCGGCCTGGGTCATGACCACCTTGTAGCCGGCCTGGGCGGCCAGGTCATAGAGGCTGGTCTTGTCCTTCTCGGCACCGGTGGGCTTGAGGAGACCGCCACCGGCAAAATAGTCGAAGTTGGAGGCCACCAGCTCCTCGCCGATCTCATAGTAATTGCCCCGGCTGGGCTGATGGGCATAGAAGGCGGCGGGGGTGGCGTGGTTCAGGTTGACGCTGGAGACAATGCCGATCTCCCAGCCCTTCTGGGCCTTAAGCTGCTCGGCGATGGTCGTGTATTTCTCGGTCTTGCTCTCGTCCATGTTGATGGTGCCGGAGTAGGTCTTGTGTCCGGTGGAGAGGGAGGTGGCGGTGGAGGCCGAGTCGGGGCAGAAGGAGGAGGAGTCATAGGTCACGGCGGAGCCGGCCACAGGGAACTCCATAAAGGAGAGGGCCGTGTTTCCGTCCAGGATGTCGTCATTGTTGGTGTCGGCCAGGGCACCCAGATAGGCGGAGGCGGCCTGGAACTGGGGAT
>JAHHSF010000189.1 GCA_020025375.1 Oscillospiraceae bacterium
CCCCCAACATCGCTGCATCTACCCCCACACCAACCCCTACTCCGTCTGCCAAACCTCCGCCGCCCGGCAGTCCTTTTTGGCCGCCCTGGACTTTTTTCCCTCCTCCAACGCCATCTATCCCACAGCGGACGGCTGGAGGGTACTGGATGGAACGGACAGCCTCCGCCTTTCCCCCGACGGCACGGTGACCTACCACGCCGGGGAGGGGGAGGTCCGCTACACCCTTCCCCCCAACGCCTCCACCGCCGAGCAGTTGGAGGCAACGGGCCGGCTGGTGGGCCAGGCCATGGCTCCCCACTCCGGCTCGGCCCGAATCTATCTCTCCGACCTGACGGTCTCGGAGGATACCGTGACCTTCACCTATTCCTACTCGCTCTCGGGTGCGGAGGTCCAGCTGGACCCGGAGGGCTGGTGCGCCCGTTTCACCCTGGCCAATGGGCAGATTACCGATTACACGCTCCGCCTGCGGCGCTACTCCCCAACCACAGAGTCCGCCGTCCTCCTGCCCGAGTATCAGGCCATGGCCGCCATGGACGCGCTGGACGCCAGAGGGCGGTTTCTGTCCCTCTCCTACGTTGACAACGGCAGTCCCCTGATCGTCCCCACTTGGATTGCGAGGTGAGCCTCTATGGAATGGTCGAAACTGAAAAACATCATTTTGCTCATCCTGCTGGCCACCAACGGCTTTCTCCTGCTCCTGGTGGGCACCAGGGAGTGGAACGCCGCCCAGAACCACTCCAACGCACGGGCGGATGCCATTCTTGTGCTGGAGAAAAACGGAATCGTCATGGACAAGGATGCCCTGCCCAATGACGTGGTCCTTCCTCTCTACGAGGTCTCCAAGGATTCAGCCATGGAGGCTGAGAGCTTGGAACCGCTGTTGGGGCCTCTGGGCACCCCCTCCACAGGGAGCGGTCCTCTCTCTTACCGTTCTGATAAGGGCACAGTCCTCCTCCCGGGCAGGGGAGAATTCCACATCGCACTCTCCCATGACTCCCACCCAACCACTTTCACCCCTTCGGCCCACGCTACGGAGTCGCTCTCCCTTATGGGGGTCGAAGCTCAGGTTTTCCGTGTGGAAACGGTAGACCCCAACAATCAAACGGTGTCCCTTGTCCAAACGGTAAATGAGCTTCCCATCCTTAATTTTGTGATTGAGGCAGCCTACACCGACGGC
>JAHHSF010000190.1 GCA_020025375.1 Oscillospiraceae bacterium
CTTGTACTCCATGGCCCCCCCTGTCACCGCCACCCGTTTCCCCTCTAACAGCGCAGTGAGCACCCGAGAGAGGTCGGCGGTGAGGGGAACAGCCAGGGCCAGCAGGGCCATGTCCTCCAGGGGCAGGTGGGTGATGACCAGGCCTCGGGGGCCCTCCTTCAGCGTCACAGCCCACCCTCCTTCCGCTCATACTTCCCCGCCTTCAGCTTGATCATCCAGATCCAGCACAGGCTGGATAGCCGGTTCATGGTCAGGATGAGGTCGGGGCGGGTAACGATGCCGTCGTAGTCCTTGAAAGCCTTGTACCCCACCAGCTCCGCCTGGCGGATAAGAGTCCGCAGGCGGTTCACATACAGGATGGCAGGTTCGTCGGTCCCGGCGGCCATGAAGTGGGGCTGGCCAAAGTATTTTTCCGGGTAGTGGGAGTACTCCCGAAGCTCCGCAGGGGTATATCCCCCAAGCTTCCATTCCCCTACCTTTTCCCCCAGCACGTCGGCCCGGATGAGAGAGCGGACGAAATCCAACAGCTCGTCCAGCTCGGTGGCAAGCTGGGGAAAGCCCCGCTCGGCCACCGCCATGCGGCAGAGGAGAATCTCCCCCTCCAGCCGGTCGATCCAGCCCCGGAAGGCAATTCTGGGGTGGTCCTTCCGCACCAGGGTCTTATGGTCCAGATGGGTCATGTGTTCCGGTTTCATGCGCTCCACGCCGCGCTCCCCTTTCAGGTGAATGTTGGTTTACATGCCGTAGTCGCTGTCCCCATGGCCCTGGGGGAGGATGTTATCCACCTCCGCATGGGGGCGGGGGATGACGTGGACCGAGATCATCTCCCCCACCTTTTCAGCGGCGGCGGCTCCGGCGTCGGTGGCGGCCTTTACGGCCCCCACATCCCCCCGGACCATGACGGTCACCAGACCACCTCCCACCTGCTCCTTTCCCACCAGCTGGACGTTGGCCGCCTTAACCATGGCGTCCGCCGCTTCGATGGCGGCCACCAGGCCGCGGGTCTCCACCATACCGAGTGCGTTGGTATTTGCCATTTTGTGATTCCTCCTATTTTCCGTTTGTTTGGGCCCTCCGGGAA
>JAHHSF010000191.1 GCA_020025375.1 Oscillospiraceae bacterium
GGCCGTCCACGGTGACTCCGATGGCACGGCCGTGGGACTGGCCGAAAACGGATACCTTTAATGCGTTTCCAAATTCAGAGGACATGGACCTCACCTCCCAATCGTTGGTATTCCTCAAAAAAGCTGGGATAGGATTTATTCACCGCCTGGGCGTGCAGAATGGTGACGGGGCCGGTGCAGGCGGTGGCGGCGATGGCGGCCGCCATGACAATACGGTGGTCGTTGGCCCCATCCACCGTGCCTCCGGCGAGGGCGGGTACCCCGTGGATGGTGAGGCTGTCGGCCCCCTCCTCCACCTGCCCCCCCAGGGCGGTGAGGAGGGCGGCGGTGGTGGCCAGGCGATCGCTCTCCTTGATGCGGAGGCGGGCGGCACCCACGAGATGGGTGGTGCCGTTCCGCACAGCCGCCATCACTGCCAGGGGAGGCACCAGGTCCGGGCAGTCGGACACGTCGATGGTCACGTCACCGGGACAGCAAAGCTTGACATAGTGGTCGGCTACCACCCGATCCCCCTGCTTGGAGTTGGGGTCCAGGTCCGCCACCTCCAACAGGCTGCCCAGGGCCATGGCGGCATACCAGAACCCAGCCTGGGACCAGTCAGCCTCCACGGTGATGCTTTTGGCCCGGAAGGTCTGCCCGCCGGGAACCCGGAAAACATGGTAGGTTTGGTTTTCCACGGCTACCCCGGACTGGGCCAGCACATCCAGGGTCATGTCCACATAGCTCCGGGACTCCAGCGGAGAGGTCATTTGAATTTCAGAAGCTCCCTCCAACAGGGGGAGGGCGTAGAGCAGGCCGGTGACGAACTGGCTGGACACATCCCCGGGGAGGGTGTAGGTTCCGGGGGTGAGTCTCCCCCGAACGGTGAGCACCCCATCCTTCTGCTCATAAAAGATGCCTCGTTCTTCAAAAATATCGAAGTAGGGCTTCTGGGGCCGCTCCATGAGCCGCCCCTGGCCGGTAAAGACCCCGCCCCCCCGCAATACCAAAGCAAGGGGGATGAGAAAGCGGAGGGTGGAGCCGGACTCCCCGCAGTCCAGGAAGGGGAGCCCATCCCGGGAGACATCCTGCT
>JAHHSF010000002.1 GCA_020025375.1 Oscillospiraceae bacterium
GACCTAATGGTGACCTCTGCGTTTGATTTGGACAATGCCGGAGCAATCAGTTTTTTCTATGTAGAGCATCAAAAAACCTATAACGCCCAGCTGCGGCTGTTTTATGAGGAGAATAAGTATTTCGTCACTGACCGATCTAAATGGCCAGAGCAGACACAGATTTACAAGCTGCGAGATTACTTAAATGCCTTACATTACCTTCCGCAGGAAGAGGTTCAAAAGCTATCCCCGGACGCTGATCACTATGCTATCTGTATGCGTATGGAGGGTACTCCAGAGGATTACAGTCGGGTTGTGACCTATGGGAAAGATGGTGCAGGAGAGATTGGCGGATGGAAGATTCACCTGGAAATTCAGCCTCTGCAAAATGGAAATGGCGTCGGACCTGATGCAATCCATGTATTTTACGATTCAGCTGACCGCCTCTATCCTAATTCAAAGTAAACCTGAGTTGGATTTATTCAGGCAAAGTGTTAGACATATTCCAATTTCTCTAACAGTGAATAGTTTAACCAAACGACCTACTCCTAGAAAAATTCTAGGAGTAGGTCGTTTCAGCGTGTCGAGAAACTGTATGTACATACAGTTCTGTGAGAAGTACCGGCAATAGGCCCTTATTACAAACGCAATCATGCGGATTCAGCACAAGCCGGGAGATGCCATGCAGGTGGACTGGGCCGGCAACACACTGGCCATCCATGACCCGGTTACCGGGGCTGTCTCCAAGGCATATTTGTTTTTGCGGTTTTGTTTTGCAACTGCAATGCCTATGCCGAAGACTGTGTCGGCAGGAAGCTGGAAAACTGGTTTCTTTGTCATTCCCAATCCTATAGATACTTCGGCGGTGTGACATGGCTGCTGATCCCGGATAATCTGAAGACCGGTGTGAATAAAAACACCCGGTATGAAACTGTTCTCAACCGGAGTTACCAGGAGTTGGCTGAGCATCCCGATATACGTAGGCAGATGAGGCCCCGTTCTGGTTATCAAGAGAGGATATTAATTTTAAAAACGCATTCATAGCATGGCTTACGTAACGCCCGTGTTTCCAGTAAAAATAAATATTACGCGCACTGTCTTTTCCCTCTAATTTATAATAGACCACATCTGGATTTGGCGGTACCAAGGAAATCAACATATCACCGATAAAAGAGATTCCCATACCCGAACAGGTAACATTGTAGGAGGTCATCTGCTGGTCTAACTCAAACAGGATCCGGGGGTGGAAATGTTGCTCCTGACAAATGTGGGCTGCCCGCTTTCCGGTGTCGTTTTCTTGCTTCATAAAAATAAATGCTGCGTTGCTAAAAGCACTCAAAGGAACCGCTGGAATATTCTCTTTTAAAAAAGTGCCGTTTTTTATGCTGGATGCAGGCACTTGGTAAGCATGTAAGGCTTCGTTTACAGATAGAGATTTAGGAACAGCCAGCAACAGATGCTCCTCTCGATAGACATATCGATCAAAAATCGTAGAATCTAACTCGCAATTATCCAACAAAAAATCCATGCGACCACTTTGGAGATACCGCGCTAATGTTGATGTGTTTTCCTCTAACAAAGCAGGTTTAACTAATGGATATTTTCTGGAAAATTTTCCGATGAGCGGTGGTAATACCCAAGAGGAAAAAAAACTGCTGCCGCCCAAAACTAATTGCCCTGTTTTCAGATCGCCCCAGTCATTCATAAAATCTGTAAAGCCATTTTCTGCCTGCATAATATTCTCGACAGCCTGGATATAATGCTGGCCACACTCTGTAAGCCCTAATGGCTTTGTACTCCGGTCAAAGATTGGATAACCAATTTTCCGCTCAATCCGTTTTACGTTGGCGCTTAAGGACGGTTGAGAAATAAATAAATTTGCTGCTGCCTTGGAGAAGCTTCTCTCTTTGTAGACTTCATATACATATTCCATCCCTTGAAACATAGCAAATCCCCCGAGATATAACTTATAAATTATATATTCTATAAATATATATGTATTTGATTATATATTATCACGCAGTTATACTGAATGCAACAGGGAAGACTTTTTCCGATATATAAAGAATTTGAAAGCAAAGGGAGAAATTGGCAATGAAAGAAGCAAAGACTGCCGAATTTCGGGTTGAAAAGGATTCTATCGGGGTGCGAGATGTTCCAGGCAATGTCTATTACGGAGTACAGTCCCTGCGTGCCGCAGAAAATTTCCATATTACTGGTCTGAGAATGCATCCGGAGATCATCAACAGCCTGGCTTATATCAAAAAAGCTGCAGCTATTACAAATTGCGAGGTAGGAATGTTGGAAAAGCCAAAAGCGCAGGCGATTGTCCAGGCCTGTGATGAAATCCTGGCAGACAAATTCCGGGAGGACTTTATTGTCGATCCGATCCAAGGCGGTGCGGGGACTTCCCTGAATATGAACGCCAACGAAGTGATTGCAAATCGTGCCATTGAACTTTTAGGCGGCAGCAAAGGCGATTACAACATTATCAATCCCAATGACGATGTAAACTGCAGCCAATCAACAAATGATGTTATTCCAACCGCCGGCAAGATGACTTCTTTGAGGTTGCTGAAAAACTTGAAGCAAGAGCTATTACGACTGTATGATGCGCTGTGCAAAAAGAGGGAGGAATTTAATGGCGTCATTAAGATGGGCCGCACTCAATTACAAGATGCCGTCCCCATTCGCTTGGGGCAGGAGTTTGGCGCTTACTCCGTTGCCATTATGCGTGATATTCACCGCATGGATAAGGCCATGGGTGAAATGCGTACACTGAACATGGGTGGTACAGCAGTGGGAACCGGCCTGAACGCAGATGAGGCTTATCTGCGTCGTATTGTTCCTATTCTGTCCGAGGTGTCCGATATGGATCTGGTACAGGCCTACGATTTAATTGACGCTACGCAGAATCTGGATGCCTTTGTAGCCGTTTCCGGTGCGGTGAAGGCATGCGCTGTGACACTCTCCAAAATTGCCAATGACCTGCGTCTGATGTCCTCTGGACCGCGGGCCGGTTTAGCGGAGATCAATCTGCCCGCTAAACAAAATGGGTCCTCCATTATGCCGGGTAAGGTGAATCCCGTCATTCCGGAAGTGGTTAATCAGGTTGCTTTCAATATCATCGGCAATGATATGACAATTACTATGGCTGCGGAGGCAGGACAGCTGGAACTGAATGCCTTTGAACCCATCGTGTTTTACTGCATATTCCAGTCGATTGATACTTTGACCTACGCTGTCCGCACTTTCGTAGAGAATTGTGTCACTGGTATTACAGCAAATGAGGCTCGCTGCCGTTACTTGGTTGAAAACAGCGTAGGTATTATCACAGCTATCTGCCCTTATGTCGGTTATCAGAAAGCCGCCGATATTGCCAAGAGGGCGATGAAGACCGGAGAGACTGTCCGAGATCTGATTCTTCAGGAAAAATTATTGGAAAAAGAGAAACTGGACAGCATTTTGGATCCCCTTCATATGACGGAACCTGGGATCTCCGGAAAAGAGAGTCTGCTGAAGAGGTACTAAAGAGGCTGGATCGATAAAATACCGCACAGAGTACAATTCTATGGGTGAGGTTCAGGTGCCTGCTGATCGATACTGGGGCGCCCAGACCCAACGTTCTCATGAGAATTTCTCCATCGGTGTAGGCATTGAGACTATGCCTGTTGAGATTATCCGCGCTTTCGGTATCCTGAAGAAGGCTGCTGCTATGGCTAACCACGCCTTGAAGCCCTAGAAGATGACGGGCGAGAAACTGGCCGCTATCTCCCAGGCCTGCGATGAGGTGATTGGCGGCAAGCTGAACGACCACTTCCCTCTGGTGGTGTGGCAGACCGGATCCGGCACTCAGTCTAACATGAAAACCAACGAGGTTATCGCTGACCGCGGCAATGAGATCGCTGGCAGGAAGCTATTGTACCCCAATGATGACATCAATATGTCTCAGTCCTCCAACGATACCTTCCCCACGGCTATGCACGTTGCTGCCGTGACCGCTGTGCCGTGGGTCTTACTGCAAACCGGGAGAAGATGGCATACAATCTGCACAACCCATTGATGTTGGTGACGGCTCTGAACCCCTATATTGGTTATGAGAACGCTGCCTCCGTGGCCCTACCACCGAGGCCCTGGTGGCCGACAAGCCTCAGCCTCCCGTTCCCGCTCCCGCCGCCCCCGACATGGGCTGGATGTATTGATAAAACCTACAAACCTTGGAAACACTAGGTTTTATCGCCAAATCTAAAACCGAGCCCACTACTTGCTGCGAGCAAGTAGTGGGCTCTTTTTGTGCTTTTTTGGAGGACTTGTACTGAGGGAAACAGTAATCAGTAAGCATTCGGATATTTGTCATATACTGCCTGAGGCCACTGGTCAATCCCCAGCAGCTTCCAAAGCTTCAGGATATACTCCTCTTCATCGGGTTTTCCGTAGTCGAAGTAGTCTTCTCCCACCCGGCAGGAGTCATATTCTGGATCCAACTCGATTTTCACAAAGTTTCCAATAGAATCTTCTGCAATCAGATCGAGCCTTATGCCGATATTGTGAGTCTTGATGCCGCCATAACAATAGTCTGCGCTGCGAAACAGCTGCGCGATGTCCTGAATGGCAGCAGGATCTGTAATCTCCACATAGGTCGTTCCCTCAAATTCCAGTCGAACCTTCACTGCATTCTCCTGGAAAGGCAGGCCGGTAGGGGTATGGCTACGGTTTTCGTAAATTGCCAAATAGGGTTGCGAACCGGCCTCCAGCTCCTCTAAGCTGCTTTGGGATTTGGCTAGTATCCACTTCTCCCACTGGTCATAATAACCGGCTTCCGGCTGTCGGCCCATGTCGTGAATCAGATAGGGATAATCCATTGACTTTAGCTGATTATCTGAAAACCAGGTAACTGTAAAAACGGTTCCATCATAATCAATGTCATAGATTTCATCCACAGGTGTCATATCCCCCAAAACAGCTGCTTTGCACAGCCGAAGGCTGGCACTTTCTCTGCGGGATAGTTTGTCTTGGAAGGCAGTCCAGAGGTCAAGGCCGTGGCTGACCCGGCCTTCGGAAATCACAAAGCAGCCGTCAAGATCAGCTTCTTCCTGACTGTAAGTTTCCGGAATTGCATTCAGGGGGAGCTTACCGTTCTGAGATTTTGCCGGAGGCAGTGCAAATTCTCCGTAGATACGTCTATTTTCCTGTTGCTGATCGGTGTCTTCTATTGTGATATCCATACCGATACGGTAGTGTCCTTCTCCAAGCGGGGGGATATTCTCCCACGCCAGCATCATACCGTTTGAGTCCTGCCGGTACCAGTTAAAGTCAATAGGGTCCAGCAAGCCCTCATCGTAGCGTTGTTCCGGATTCAGCCTCACCCATCCATCTGCCGTTTCCTGCTCCAAGCTGTAACCGGGCCTCAGATAGCAGACCTGATCCGGGGTTTCCCCAGATTGTAAGAAGCGAACTGTGACCCGAGAAGGGGCTGGATTTTCTACGATCAGGGAAATGCTCCCATCCGTTTCATTCGTGCTCCCCGGAACGGAACCGGGGCGGCTTTCCTCTCTGGGATCAGTCAGGAAGCACACGGCAGCCAGCACACACAGAACTGCCGCAATGACGATGACCCAAAATCCAGGCGCCCGATAATGGAGAATTGTTTGGATCCTCTTCTTCACACCCACTTCTCCAAAGGCCAGAGGGCAGGCCGCAACCAGATGTTTCGGCGCGCTGCAGTGGATTAGTGCCTGAGAATAAGCTTTCTTGCTGGAGCTGCCCAGGGTGCGAATCACTTTTTCATCACAAGCAAGCTCAATATCCCGGCAGAAGAAAACATAGGCCATCCATAAGATGGGATTGAACCAGTACACCGTCAGCAGCAGATAGCCCAGAGGTTTCCAGAGATTGTCTTTCCGGCTTAAATGTGCTTGTTCATGGGCAAGAACATAGAATTGATCCTGGGCATCCATATCGGAGGGTAGAAAAATTTTAGGCCGAAGTGTGCCGAGGATAAAGGGCGTTTCAATATGATCACAGCTGAAATATCCATCCCCTGGAACCGCTTCGGACGTCCGTTTTCGTATTTTCAGATAAGAAATCAAGGCATGCAGCACCATGATTGCCATCCCCAGAATCCAGATCCAGCTGGCTGCTGCCACAAGAATCTGCATCGGATTGACACTGGCTCCAACTGCGGGAGCGAGGGATTGAGCAGCCGGAGGGCTGACCGCCTGACCTGCGATGGTGCTCCCGGGTGTAATTACAGATATCTCAGTATAGATAATTTCAGACGGTACAGGCTCTGTGCTGGGAATCAGACTGAGCATACTTTCAAGAGAGAATGGAAGCAGCAGGCGCAGAGCCACCATGCTCCACAGGCAGCAGTACATGCCTCTGGGCGCTTTGGAGAAAATTGCCCGCAGCAGAACAATCAGAATCACAAGATAGCTGGCTGTGATACTCATATTCAGCAATTTCAGAAAAATGGTTTCCATACCTACTCCTCCTCAAATGCATCCACCATCCGGCGAAGCTCATCAACTTCTTCCTGGCTCAACTGCTTTCTGCTGGTAAAGGCAGCAAGAAATGCGGGAAGAGATCCCTGAAAGGTATCTTCCACGAAATTTTCGCTCTGGATCGCATAGAACTCTCTTTGGGAAATCAGGGAGGTCACAATTCCCCTTTCTGTCCTGAAAATTCCTTTCTTGCATAACCGTTTTAGGACTGTATAAGACGTGGTCTTTTTCCAGGATAAAACTTCTTCTGCTTTTTTAGAAAGTTCACCTGTACCAATGGGCTCATTGGCCCATATAATTTCAGCAAAGCGGGTTTCGTTAGTACCCATCTGAATGTCTGCCATAATGTTTTTCTCCTTTATTCTACATGATGTAGTATGCAATTATTCTACACAATGTAGAACAAGCTGTCAAGGGGCAATCAATACCCAAAAACGAAACGATTTACTTGGCTTGCTCAAAAAAACCATGTCCTTACAAAAGAAGCGGGACGGGGCTTTACTGAAATGGTATATGTGTGAATATATGATACTGGAGGATTTTAGAATGGATGTAGTGGTCAACAGCTATCTTACAAAAATTGACCAGCAGGCCCAGGGTATCACCGGGCAGTTCAAGGCTGAAAATGCTATGGAGAGGGTCTGCAAAATGAATAACATCCGGGCGTGTGCCATGGAGCTCGTGAACGCAGAAATTATCTGCGCGGAAGCAAAGGCGGATACAGCCTAGGGCTGTATCCGCCTTATTTGTGTAGTTGTCTTTTGCGTGATAAGCCACTTCTTAAGCGTTGTCACCAGCGAAAAGCGCACCCAGTAAATCTTGAGCCTTTTCCATATCAGTCTGTTGAACATACACTTTTAAACGCTCCTTGATGCCCGCTTTCATGGCCAAACCGGCACCATATACGGGAATAGTCGTACACAGGATGGCATTGTCTTTCAATACCTCCACCAGCATTTCGGCCCACATCGCCTCTTTTTCGGTCAGCAGGACATATCCGTCATCCACAATAATCACTCCTTCTCGTTTTCATCATCGGATTCATCCTCAAGTTTTTGCGTTCTGTGCTTGTATACAGCGACTAACAATGACAAAATCAGAAAAGTAGCAAGCCCGACTACGAGAAATATAAATACTCCAGTGGCTAAAGATCCTAAAAATTTATGATATTTCTGATAGGAAACCAAAGTCCAAAATGCTCCAAAACCGAAACCGGCAATGAGACTGCTTACCAGATTGGTTTTAAAATCAGGCTTTAATTTTCTGTCCCAGATTCCGTTTTTTATACAGCTTATGACTAAATATACGGACAAGATCAGTATAATGACGCATTCACCGCCAAGACGCTCAATGCCGCCATTGCCAATCGCAATTTGAATGTAAATGGAAGCGAATAGTCCCCAAAATGCAATCCAACAGGCGTTGTGCTCTATTTGCAGCAATTTCTTCTCTTGCATTTCATCTAAATTGTTTTTATTCTTCTTCATAATAATCCTCCCAAAACAGCTCATCCAATTTCGTATCCAGCGCCCAGCAGATTTTAAGGCAAAGCTTAATTGTAGGATTGTACTCTCCTTTTTCGATGGCGTTGATTGTCTGTCGTGAAACGCCGATTTTATTTGCCAGATCTTTTTGTGTCATATCCTTCTTGGCACGCGCCACCTTCAGATTGAGATTTTTTCCCACGTCAACATCTCCTTGTGCGTTTATCATATCACTCCACTTTTGATATGTCAATTATATTTTACTTTTTATCTAATATAAATATTATGAAAGCATTTATATAAGACTTTCAAAACAATATATTTTTCCATTACCTGAAACGGTTATATGAAGTATGTAATCCGCCGTGTATGGTTCACGCCCTATACGGCGGGTTCCCATAGAAGTGAAAAACGTCCAAGGACCGGTCATGGACCGGTCCTTGGACGTTGTGGAGGTAGAGAGAGTTTAGGCTTTGCGACCCAGGGAGAGAAACGCCCGCCAGGGGCTGCCCGTCCAGACCTGTCTGGCTGTGGGCATAGGAGCTTCCTCCCTCCGCCAATTCCGGCAAACGCCCTTTCCACTTAGGTCCTTCTCATTCCACAGTTTCCTCATTGCGAACACTCCTTTCCGGTAGGCCGAAGCCTTGACTTCTTTACAAACACAGGATACAATATTTTCATCAATGAGTAAAGCGATGAAAAATCATCATATCCATGCGAAAAAGGAATGGTTCAAAATGGACGTGGCGAAATATCAGGTATTCCTCCGGGTGGCGGAACTGGGAAACCTGACCCGGGCGGCGGAGGAATTGGGGTACACCCAATCGGCAGTGAGCCGTATCGTGGCCGACCTGGAGCGTGAATGGGGGGTGGCCCTTCTGACCAGAAGCCGGACCGGGGTGGTCCTCACCGCGGCGGGGGAGGAACTGTTGCCCCGCATCCGAGGGGTGTGCAACGCCCAGCGGGAGCTGACCGAGGGGGTGGGGGAGCTTCACGGCCTGACTTCCGGGACGGTGCGGGTAGGGGTATTCAACAGCGTTGCTGCCCATTGGCTGCCCCAAATCATGAAGTCCTTTTTGACCAAGTACCCCAACATTCGGTTTGAGGTACTAAACCATATTGAGTACCGGCAGATCGAGGATTGGATCGTCGGGGGTCAAGTAGACTGTGGGTTCCTTTCTTTGCCGCCGGCCCAGGAGCTGGAAGTCCTCTTTCTACGCCGTGATATGCACATGGCGGTCCTGCCGGCCGATCACCCTCTGGCGGGGATGGAGCGTTACCCCATCACCCGTTTTGGCCAGGACCCTGTCATCCAGCTAGAGGATGAGCGGGATCGGGAGGTGGAGGACATTATGGAGCGCTACCGGGTGAAGCCTAACATTCGTTACCGGGTGAACGACGACTACGCGGTCATGTCCATGGTGGAGTGCGGCCTTGGGGTGAGCGTCCTTACAGGGCTGGTGCTCCGGCGGACCCCTTACCGGGTGGCGACGCTCCCCTTGGACCCGCCCCAATACCGGGACATTGGTTTGGCCGCCCGCTCCTTCCGGCGCCTTTCTCCCGCCGCCACCCGCTTCGTAGAACATGTCAAGGCGTGGATACAGGAAGAGTGAAAGCAAAAGGAACCGACTTTTCAGCCGGTTCCTTTTCTTATTCTCGTACTTGGCCCTGCCCGTACACCACGTACTTGCTGGAGGTCAACTCCTCCAGCCCCATGGGCCCCCTGGCGTGGAGCTTCTGGGTGGAGATGCCGATCTCGGCCCCCAGGCCGAACTCGTAGCCGTCGGTGAACCGGGTGGAGGCGTTCCAATAGACCGCGGCCGCGTCCACGGCATTGAGGAAGTCCACGGCGGTCCTCTCCTCCCCGGTGACGATGGCTTCGGAGTGGCCGGTGCCGTGGAGAGCGATATGGGCCAGGGCCTCGGCGGGGCCGCCCACCACCTTGACGGACAGGATATAGTCGTTGTACTCGGTATCCCAGGTCTCGGCGGAAGCGGGAAGGGCCTGAGGAAGAATGACGCAAGTCTCTGGACAGCCGTAAAGTTTCACGCTCTTTGCCCCCAGCTTTTCGACGGCCAGGGGGAGGAAGTCCTTTGCCACCGCCCGGTCCACCAGCAGGGTCTCGGCGGCGTTGCACACCGAGGGCCGGGAGCACTTGGCGTTATAGAGAATATCCGCCGCCATATCCAGATCAGCCTCTTTGTGGACGTAGATGTGACAGACCCCCTCTCCGGTGCGGATGACGGGGACGTGGGCATTTTGGGTCACGGCCCGGATGAGCCCGGCTCCACCCCGGGGGATGAGCACATCCAGGTAGGCGGTGAGGTTCATCATCTCGGAGGCACTCTCCCGGTTGGTGTCCTGGACCAGGGCCACGCAGTCCGCAGGCAGGCCCACCCCGGTCAGAGCGTCTCGCATGATGTTGGCGAGGGCCTGGTTGGAGCGGAAGGCCTCTTTGCCGCCCCGGAGGAGGACGGCGTTGCCCGCTTTCAGGCAGAGGACGGCGGCATCCACCGTCACGTTGGGTCGGGCCTCGTAGATGATGCCCGCCACCCCCAGGGGGACCCGGCGCTTCTCAATAACCAGACCGTTGGGGCGGGTGACGGTTTTCAGCACCGCTCCGATCGGGTCGGGGAGTGCGGCCACCTGCCGCACCCCATCCACAATGCCAAGGATCCTGCCGTGGTCCAGAGCCAGCCGGTCCAGGAAGGCATCCTTCAATCCGTTTTCCAGCCCGGCGGTCAGATCGGCGGCGTTGGCGGCCAAGACCTCCTCCTCACGGAGCAAAAGCGCCTGGGCGACGGCCTCCAGGGCGGCGTTTTTGGTTTCGGTGCTCGCCAGGGCCAGGGTGCGGGAGGCCTCACGCACAGCGGCGGCCTGAATTTCCAGAGCAGTCATGGTCAGCCCTCCTTTTCTGCGGCCAGGAAGCGGGTGCCCACGTCCTTGCCCTCTACAATATCATATAGAACCCCCATATTGGCCCCATTGGTGATGACCATTTCCACCCCGGCGTTTATGGCGAGCTCAGCGGCGTTCAGCTTGGTGGCCATGCCCCCGGTGCCCCGCCAGGTCCCTGCGCCCCCGGCCATCTTACGAAGCTCGGGGGTGACGGCGGTCACCCGATGGATCAGCTTGGCATCGGAATTCAATCGGGGGTCCGCATCGTAGAGGCCGTCGATATCGCTGAGCAGGACCAGCAGGTCGGCCCCGCACAGCCGGGCCACGATGGCGGAAAGGGTGTCGTTGTCCCCCAGGACCTTGCACTTGCCGGTCTCAATCTCAGCGGAGGAAACCGAGTCGTTTTCGTTCACAATGGGGATACAGCCGAACTCCAGCAGGGCCTGGAAGGTGCCCGCCAGGTGGGCGGCCCGGTCCGGATCCTCCACGTCGGAGCCGGTGAGGAGGATCTGGGCCACGGTGTGGCCGTACTCCCCGAAGAACTTGTCGTAGAGGTGCATCATCTCGCACTGGCCAACGGCGGCGGCGGCTTGCTTCTTCCGCAGTTCGGTGGGCCGCTCACGCAGGTGGAGCTTGCCGGCTCCGATGCCGATGGCACCTGAGGTGACCAGGACCACTTCGTGGCCCATACCAGCCAAATCGGAGAGCGTTCTGGCAAGAAGGTCCATGTTATGTAGGTTTGCCATCCCATTTTCCCGCGTCAAAGTGGATGTTCCAACCTTAACGACAATGCGAAGATCGTTCTTAACCTGTTTCATACCGAATTACCTTTCGTTTTAAACGAATAAAAATAAAAAAGGAAGAAAAAAGGCTGATTTTGCCGGCCTCTTTTTTGATTTTTCAATTATAGCACAACTTAAGTGGGAAATAAAGCGGTTTGACCGCATCCTATAAAAATGCGTAATTTGTGAAAAATATTTTTATTTTATCTGTTTTTGTGCCATTTTTCTATTGCATTTGTTTTGAGATGGGAATACAATAGGCCGTGCTTACAGAGAGTGTTCGGAGGTGGAAGCATATCGTTAACATCGTATTAGTGGAACCGGAGATTCCGCAGAACTGCGGAAACATTGCCCGGACCTGTGCCGCCACCCGGAGCCGCCTCCATCTTATCAAGCCGTTGGGCTTCGATATTTCGGACAAGGCGGTGAAGCGGGCGGGCCTGGACTACTGGTCCATGGTGGATATCTCTGTCTATGAAACTCTGGAGGATTTTTTCTCCAAGAATCCGGCTGCCGACCGCTGGCTGGCCACCACCAAGGCACCCAGGGCCTACCATGAGGCCGAGTTTCGGGACGGGTGCTGGCTCTTCTTCGGAAAGGAGACTGCCGGCCTGCCGGAAGCCTTTCGCACAGCCAACTATGACCGCTGTATCCGCATTCCTATGCGGGCGGACGCCCGCAGTTTGAATTTGGCGAATTCCGTTGCTGTCATCGCCTATGAGGCCCTGCGCCAGACCGGCTTCCCGGGCCTGTCCGGAGAGGGTGAGATGGCCGGACAGGCTCTTGAGAATGGAAAGGAGACGCACCATGAACTATAATAAAAAGACTGTTACCGACTTGGACGTGAAGGGCAAGAAGGTCCTCCTGCGCTGCGACTTCAACGTGCCCCAGGACAAGACCACCCACGCCATCACCGATGACAAGCGCATCCGCGCCGCTCTGCCTACCATCCAGTACCTGCTGGACCAGAACGCCGCCGTTATCGCCTGTTCCCATCTGGGAAAGCCCAAAGGGCAGGTCAAGCCCGAACTGACCCTTGCCCCTGTGGCCCAGCGCCTTTCTGAACTGTTGGGCCGGGAGGTCATCTTTGCTGCCGACACCATCGGCCCCGATGCCCAAGTGAAGGCCGCCGCCTTGAAGCCCGGCCAGATTCTCCTGCTGGAGAACCTGCGCTTCGACATCGGGGAGGAGAAGAACCACCCCGAGTTCGCCAAGGCCCTGGCCGACATGGCAGAGATCTATGTCTCCGATGCCTTCGGTACCGTGCACCGCGCTCACGCCTCCACAGCCGGCGTGGCCGCCTATCTGCCCGCCGTGTCCGGTTTCCTCATCCAGAAGGAGCTGGAGATCATGGGCGGTGCCCTGAACGATCCCAAGCGCCCCTTCGTGGCCGTCCTGGGCGGGGCCAAGGTGAGCGACAAGATCGGCGTTATCAACAACCTGCTGGAGAAGGCCGACACCATTATTATCGGCGGTGGCATGGCCTATACCTTTAAGAAGGCCCAGGGCTACGCCATCGGCACCTCCCTTCTGGAGGAGGACAAGATCGGCTACGCCAAGGAAATGATTGCCAAGGCCGAGGCCAAGGACGTGAAGTTCCTGCTCCCCACAGACAACCTGTGCGCCAAGGAGTTCTCCAAGGATTCCGAGCCCGTTCTGGTGGAGGGGGACATTCCGGAGGGCCTCATGGGCATGGACATCGGTCCCAAGACCGTGGAGGACTTCTGCACCGCCGTGAAGGGGGCGGGCACCGTGGTCTGGAACGGGCCCATGGGCGTGTTTGAGTTCCCAGCCTTCGCCGAGGGCACCCGCGCCATGGCCAAGGCTTTGGCTGAGAGCGGCGCTATCACCATCGTGGGCGGCGGCGACTCCGCAGCCGCTGTGGAACAGCTGGGCTTTGCCGATAAGATCACCCACATCTCCACCGGCGGCGGTGCTTCTTTGGAGTTCCTGGAGGGCCTGGAGCTGCCCGGCGTGGCCTGTTTGTTGGACAAATAAGTGTTAATGATCCATTTCGGATACTTCTAAAAAGGAAGGAAAGATCGTTATTATGAATCGCCGTTACCGTAAGACTATCATCGCAGGCAACTGGAAGATGAACAAGACCCTGTCCGAGATGAAGGCCTACGCCGAAGAAATTCGCCCCCTGATGCCCAAGGCCAAGTGGTGCGAGACCGTACTCTGCGTCCCCTTTGTGAACATCCCCTGCGCCGTTCGCCTGTTTAAGGACTGCCACATCGCCATCGGCGCCCAGAACTGCCACTATGAGAAGAGCGGCGCTTACACTGGCGAGGTCACCGCCGAGATGCTTAAGGAGGTGGGCGTGAAGTACGTCATCCTGGGCCATTCCGAGCGCCGCCAGTATTATAATGAGACCGACCTTACCGTGAACAAGAAGGTCCACGCCGCCCTGGACGCCGGCCTCCAGCCCATCGTTTGCGTGGGCGAGAGCCTGGATCAGCGGGAGGCCGAGACCACCATGGAGATCATCACCTATCAGGTAAAGGCCGCTCTGGCCGGGGTCGCCCCCGAGAAGATGCGCCGGGTGGTCATCGCCTATGAGCCCCTGTGGGCCATCGGCACTGGCCGCACCGCCACCGCCGAGCAGGCCGGTGAGGTCTGCGAGGGCATCCGGGCTGTGGTCCGTAAGCTGTATGGCGCCCGCATCGCCCGGGCCGTCACCATCCAGTACGGCGGCTCCATGAACGCGAAGAACGCCGCCGAGCTTCTGGCTCAGCCCGATGTGGACGGCGGCCTCATCGGCGGTGCCGCCCTGAAGCCTGTAGATTTTACCGCTATTATCAATGCAGCAAACCAGCAGTAAGGAAACGATATGAAGACACCCATTACTTTGATCATTATGGATGGCTTCGGCCTGGCTCCCGAGGGGGCGGGCAATGCCATCCGTGGGGCCAAGACCCCGGTTCTCGACAAGATTTTTGCTGAAAAACCCGGCTGCCGTCTCTCCGCCTCCGGCCTGGACGTGGGTCTGCCCGAGGGCCAGATGGGCAACTCCGAGGTGGGCCACACCAACATCGGTGCGGGCCGGGTGGTGTTCCAGGACCTGCCCCGCATCTCCCTGGCCGTGAAGGACGGCTCCTTCTACAAGAATGAGGCCTATCTCAAGGCTGTCGCCAACTGCAAGGAGCACGGCTCCGCCCTCCACATTTTCGGCCTTTTGTCCGATGGCGGTGTGCACAGCCACATCGACCACATCTTTGCTCTCCTTGAGCTGGCGAAGCGTGAGGGCCTTTCCAAGGTCTACCTCCACGCCTTCCTGGACGGACGGGACGTACCCCCCGCCTCGGGCAAGGACTTCGTCGCCGCCGCCGCAGCCAAGTGCGCCGAGACCGGGGCCGCCATTGCCACCGTTTGCGGCCGGTACTACGCCATGGACCGGGATAAGCGCTGGGAACGGCTGGAGAAGGCCTACCGGGCCATCGTCTGCGGAGAGGGCAGCTTTAACGCCGACCCCGTGGCTGCCGTCCAGGCCTCCTATGATGCCGGGGTGACCGACGAGTTCGTGGTCCCCGTGGTCTGCGTGGAGGGGGCCAAGCTGGGGGAGAACGACAGCGTCATCTTCGCTAACTTCCGCCCCGACCGGGCCCGGGAGATTACCCGCGCTATCGTGGACCCCGCCTTCGACGGCTTTGTCCGGCCCAAGGGCTGGTTCCCCACCTGCTATATCTGCACCACCGAGTACGACGCCTCCATGCCAAACGTGACCGTGGCCTTCCCCCACCGGGAGCTGAAGAACATCTTTGGAGAGTACATTTCCAACCTGGGTCTCACCCAGCTCCGCATTGCCGAGACCGAGAAGTACGCCCACGTCACCTTCTTCTTCAACGGCGGCGAGGAAAAAACCTTCCCCGGAGAGGACCGGGTGCTGGTGGATTCCCCCAAGGTGGCCACTTACGACCTCCAGCCTGCCATGAGTGCGGTGGAGGTCACCGACAAATGCGTGGAACGCATTGAGAGCGGCAAGTACGACGTGGTCATCCTTAACTTCGCCAACTGCGACATGGTGGGCCACACCGGCGTTTACGAGGCTGCCCGCATGGCGGTGGAGACCGTGGACGCCTGCGTGGGCCGGGTGGTGGAAGCTACCGAGAAGCTGGGGGGCATCAGTCTCATCACCGCCGACCACGGCAACGCCGAGCGGATGCTGGATGCCGACGGGGCCACCCCCTTCACCGCCCACACGACCAATCTGGTCCCCTTCTATATCGTGGGGGCCGACGTGAAGCTGAAGGACGGCAAGCTGGCCGACATTGCGCCCACCATGCTGGACCTCATGGGCCTGAAGCAGCCCGGGGAAATGGACGGCCAGAGCCTGATTGTGGAGTAACCTATTTTCAACTTAAAATATTAAAGGAGATCAAGGAGCATGAAGCAGATCATTGAAATCGTTGACGTTCTGGGCCGGGAGATTTTGGACAGCCGCGGCAATCCTACCGTTGAGGTCGAAGTTTACCTGGAAGACGGCGTGGTGGGTCGCGCCGCCGTGCCCTCCGGCGCTTCCACCGGCATCTACGAGGCCTGTGAGATGCGGGACGGCGACAAGAGCCGCTACCTGGGCAAGGGCGTCCTCAAGGCCGTGGAGCATGTGAACCACGAAATCGCCGAGTGCCTCGTGGGCATGAACGTCCTGGACCAGACTGCCATTGACAAGGCCCTCATCGACCTGGACGGCACCCCCAACAAGACCAAGCTGGGTGCAAACGCCATCCTGGGTGCCTCCCTGGCCTGCGCCAAGGCCGCTGCCGAGACCCTGGGCACCAGCCTGTACAACTACATCGGTGGTGTGAATGCCAAGACCCTCCCCGTGCCGATGATGAACATTCTCAACGGCGGCGCTCACGCCTCCAACAACGTGGACATCCAGGAGTTCATGATCATGCCTGTCTCCGCCCTCAACTGGCGTGAGGCCCTGCGGATGTGCTCCGAGGTCTTTCACACCCTGAAGACCGTCCTCAAGGAGAACGGTACCCCCGCCTCCGGCGTGGGCGACGAGGGCGGCTACGCCCCCAACCTGAAGAAGGACGAGGATGCCTTCAAGTGCATCGTGGCCGCCATTGAGAAGGCCGGCTACAAGCCCGGCGAGGACTTCAAGATCGCCATTGACGCAGCCGTCTCTGACTGGTGGAACAAGGAGACCGAGTGCTACGACCTGCCCAAGGCCAAGAAGTCCATGACCCGCCAGCAGATGGTCAATATGTGGAAGAAGTTTGCCGACACCTATCCCATCATCTCCATGGAGGATTGCATGGGCGAGGACGACTGGGAGGGCTGGGCTATGCTCACCAAGGCCCTGGGCGACCGCATCCAGCTGGTTGGCGACGACCTGTTCGTCACCAACACCGAGCGGGTGAAGATGGGCCTCAATAAGCGAGTGGCCAACGCCGTGCTTATCAAGGTCAACCAGATCGGCACCCTGACCGAGACGCTGGACACCATCCAGATGGCCAACCGCGCCGGCTACACCGCCGTTGTGTCCCACCGCTCCGGGGAGACCGAGGACACCACCATTGCCGACCTGGTCGTCGGCATGAACGCCGGCCAGATCAAGACCGGCGCTCCCAGCCGCACCGACCGTGTGGCCAAGTACAACCAGCTCATCCGAATTGAGGAGGAGCTGGGAGACGTGGCTCAGTATCTGGGTAACGACGCCTTCTTCAACCTCAAGTAAGATAAGAAAAAGGAAGGACCCACATCGGGGCGATGGTCCATAGGGACATATTCTGACCCCCTATACAATTTAAGATCTGTCTTGTAGTGGGCGGCTGTGCTTCGGCACAGCCGCCCATTTTCTCATTATGCGACCTCTTACTCTTGCAATTTGCCAAAAAAATTTATATACTAAGCTTATGATTATAATGAATACAAAAGTTTAGGAGTGAGCGATATGACCCAACGGGAAAGGGAGATCCTCAACTGGATCACCGAAAATCCCCTCATTTCTCAACGGGATCTGGCCGCCAAGGCGGGTATCACCCGCTCGTCGGTGGCGGTCCATATCTCCAACCTGATAAAAAAGGGCTACATCGCAGGGAAGGGCTACGTCCTGCGCCCCCCCAGTTACGTCGCCGTGGTAGGGGCCGTGAACATGGACATCGGGGGCCGCCCCTTCTCCAAGCTGGTCCCGGCCGACTCCAATCCCGGCAGGGTCCGTATGAGCCTGGGGGGCGTGGGCCGAAACATTGCCCACAACATGAGCCTTCTCGGGGTGGACGTGCGCTTTCTCACCGCCTTTGGGGACGACGTGTACGCCCAAAAGATCGCCGCCTCCTGCGGGGAGCTGGGCATTGACATCTCACAGGCCCTTACCGTTCCCGGCGGGGCCACCTCCACCTACCTCTTCCTCTCCGATGAGGGAGGGGACATGGCCCTGGCGATCTCCGACATGGAGATCTACGACCACATCACCCCCCGCTGGCTGGCTTCCCGCCAGGCGCTCCTGCAAAACGCCCAGCTGGTGGTGGCTGACACCAACCTCCCCGCCGAGAGCCTGGCCTGGCTGGCGGAGAACGTCACCGTCCCCCTCTTCGTGGACCCGGTCTCCACCGCCAAGGCAGAAAAACTCCGCCCCATCCTGGGCAAGATACACACGCTGAAGCCCAACCGCATCGAGGCCGAGCTTCTCTCCGGGGTGGCCATCACCGATGAGGCCGGTTTGTCCAAGGCCGCCCAGGTCCTTCTGGACACCGGCCTGCGCCGGGTTTTCATCTCCCTGGGAGCCGACGGGGTCTACGCCGCCGACCGGACCCGGGCCATTCACCAGCCCTGTTTCCCCGCTGCCGTGGTCAACGCCACCGGGGCGGGGGACGCCTTCATGGCTGCTCTGGCCTGGGCCTACCTGGAGGGCACCGATTTGGCAGGCTCTGCCAAGGCGGGCTCCGCTGCCGCCGCCATCGCTATCGAAGGGGCGGCCACCATCAATCCCGCTATAAGCGCTTCCGCCCTGAAAAACCGGGCGAATCTGTAATCAAACCTTATTTATATAACAGGAGGAAATCACTATGAACCGTTATCTGGACATCGCCCCCGAGGTTGCCGAGGCCCTTGCCAACCACAAGCCCGTGGTCGCTCTGGAGTCCACTATCATCTCCCACGGAATGCCTTACCCCCAGAACGTAGAGACCGCCCTCAAGGTGGAGGAGATCATCCGGGAGAACGGCGCCGTCCCCGCCACCATTGCCATCATCGGCGGCCGCCTGAAGGCCGGTTGCTCCAAGGAGGACATCGAGTACCTGGGCAAGAAGGGCCTGGCCGTCACCAAGGCCAGCCGCCGGGACCTGCCTGTCCTGCTGGCCCGGAAGGCTGACGGCGCCACCACCGTCACCACCACCATGATGATCGCCCACATGGCTGGCATCTCGGTCTTTGCCACCGGTGGCATCGGCGGCGTACACCGGGGTGCCGAGACCACCATGGACATCTCTGCCGACCTGGAGGAGCTGGGCCAGACTCCCGTGATGGTGGTCTGCGCCGGGGCCAAGTCCATTCTGGACCTGGGTCTGACCCTGGAATACCTGGAGACCCACGGCGTGCCTGTCATCGGCTACGGCACCGAGTCCCTGCCCGCCTTTTACACCCGTGAAAGTGCCTTCAAGGTGGACTACCGTCTGGATACCCCCGCTGAGGTGGCCGCCGCGTTCCACGCCCAGCGTGAACTGGGCCTCAAGGGCGGTATGCTGGTGACCAACCCCATTCCCGAGGAGTATTCCATGGACCCAGCCGTCATCAACAAGGCCATCGACGATGCCGTAGCCGAGGCCGAGGCCAAGGGCATCCACGGCAAGGAGACCACGCCCTTCCTGCTGGCCAAGATCAAGGAGATCACCGGCGGCGACAGCCTGAACTCCAACATTCAGCTGGTCTTCAACAACGCCCGCCTGGCCGCCAAGACCGCTTCCGAACTCTGCAGGCTGTAACCTTTCCCCTCTCTCCGGCGCTCCCAAATCCGGGAGCGCCGTTTTTGTTTCCATTCATGATTGCCTTTTTCGCCGCTTTTCGATATAATAAGTTTAGCCTAATTTAAAAAGGAGCTGGTATTCATGAATCTGTCCAAGCGCGTTCTGGCGGGCACCCTGTCTGCCGCCATGTTGCTGGGCCTTCCCTGCGGCGCTCTGGCCGTCGAGGAGACAGACGGCGGCTTTACCCTCGGTATCTACTCCACCACCGATATGCACGGAAGGTGCTACGGCCTCAACCCAATCAGCGGCCGCGAGGTAAACAACAGCTTCCTGAAGGTGGCCACTGCCATGGCCGAAGAGCGGGCCGCCAACGACGCCACCATCCTGGTGGACGACGGCGACATTATCCAGGGCACTCCCATCACCTCCTACAACATGAACATGGAGGGCGGCAAGGACAACCCCATGGCCATCTGTCTGCGCTACTGCGGGTACGACGCCCTTGTCCCGGGCAACCATGAATTCAACTTCGACCAGGACAGCCAGCAAATCTTCTACGATATGCTGAAAGACGACACCGATACCTATCCCGGGACTCCGGTGGACGTTCTCTGCGCCAACTACATTGATGTGGAGACCCAGGAAGTGGCCATGACCCCCTACAAGCTCATGACCTTCGACGTGGGCGGCCAGGCGTTCAAGGTTGGCATCCTGGGCTTTGAGAACGTGAACGTGCCCAACTGGGACCTGCCCAGCCACTACGAGGGCGCCGACTTTGTCCACGCCGACAACACCGAGCGCTCCTACGCCTATGAGTGGACCAACTACTGGCAGACCGTTCTCCGGGAGGAGGAGAAGTGTGACTTTGTCATCGTAGCCGCCCACTCCGGCGAGGGCGGCACCGCCGTGGGTGCCGGGGACGAGACCATCGGCGAGGCGGCCGAGACCTTCAGCAAGGAAAACCAGGTGGCCCATATGATCGCCAACACCACCGGCATCGACCTGGTCATCGCCGGGCACAACCACACCGTTGGCCCCAACGTCTTCCAAAATGCCGAGGGCAAGGATGTACCCGTGGTCAACGGCGGCGGCAACGTCCTCACCAAAACCGTGGTGACCATCCAGAAGGACGGCTCCTTCACCATCGGTGAAAGCGAGAACCTGGACCTCAAGGAGTACGCCGACGACGCGGGCCTGGCCGAGCTGATGAAGCCCTACTACGACCGCACCCTTCCCTTCGTCTCTCAGGAGATCGGCACTCTCTCCGGCGACTGGGACAGCGAGACCGACCTCTTCCATGTCCAGAGCGACACCATGAACCTGGTCCACGAGGCCCAGCTGTGGGCCACCGGCGCGGATCTGTCCGTCGCCTCCCCCGTGGCCAACAAGGACTTCTGCATCTCCCGGCTCCTGAACGGTGCTGCCTCCGGCCCCATCAGCCTGAAGGACTGCTACTCCTTCTACAAGTACGACAACAACCTTCTCTATATGATCGAGATGACCGGCAAGCAGGTGAAGGACTGGCTGGAGGACTGCGCCAAGGACTTCACCGTGGAGGCCGACGGGACCATCACCGGCGGCGGCTTCGGCACCGACCAGTTCTACGGCGTGAGCTACGACGTATACCTGGGCAACCCTGAGGGCCAGCGGGTGGTCAACCTGACCTACCAGGGCCAGCCCGTGACCGACGACCAGACCTTCAAGGTCGCCCTGAACTCCTACCGCCTGTCTGCCAACGCCGCCGGGGACGAGTACGGCTGGTTTGCCACGACCGGAATCACCATGGGCACGGATAAGGTCCTGTGGGAAGGCCCCGTGTCCGAGCAGTTCGGCTCTGTGGGCGGCTCCGTCACCCTCATCATCGCCGAGTACCTGAAGGCTCTCACCGCCGAGGGGAAGGAGATCACTCCCCCTGAGGCTCGTAGTGCCTGGACCATGAACGCCGGTGCCAGCGGCGAGGCTCAAGCCCCCGTCACCCGCCTTCAGTTCGTGGAGACCCTTTTCGCCGCCCAGGGCAACGGCGAGCCTGCTGATGTGGCCGAGGCTTCCTTCTCCGATGTGGCTGAGCCCAGCGCCGCCCTGAATTGGGCGGCCCAGAAGGGCGTGGTCAACGGCAACGGCGAGGGCAACTTCCTCCCCGGCGCACCCATTACCCGGGAGCAGGCCGCCATCATTCTGATGAACTATGACCTGTCCCGTGGGCAGGGCCCCGTGGGCGAGTGGGCTGTCCACATCCCCTACACCGACCTGGCCGACGTGTCCGCTTGGGCCACCGATGCCGTAATGTGGAATGTCATCAAGGGTTACCTGGCCGCCGACGAGGGCGGAGCCTTCCGGCCCCAGGCCGCCCTCACCGCCGCCCAGGCCGATGCCCTGATGGCCGCCCTTCAGGTCTGAGCTCTCTTGACCCCATGAAGAAAAAACAAAAGGCAAAGCGGCCCGACGACTACTGGACCAATCCCTACTACCGGGAGGAGGAGGAACGGAACAGAAAGCTGGACCCTGACCGCTCCATGCTCTTCACCTGGATCTGCCTCCCGGCAGGGGCCGTACTGGGCCTTCTGTTGGGCTGGGTAGCGGAAAATGTGTTCCTCGGCGCCGGTTTCGGCGCGGTGCTGGGTATCTTGGCCGGCACCAAGTTGGACGCCAAATTCCCCCGCAAGAAATAAAAAACGCCCCAAAGCCCGATTCTTTCGAACATATAAAATAAAAGTAGACACTCACAAAAGTGTGGGTGTCTACTTTTTATGACCAGTTTTATCTTTCGGGTGGATACACCGTTTATTACCATTTCTGCCATTGTCGTCACCAAATTTTCCTTACTGCGGGAATATGTATCAAAAATCATAGTTTTGAACGGTTGGCCATCCCTGTGCTTTGGAACACGCAGATTGAGCGCTCCGCCCCGGTCAAAAAATTTTCTACCCCCTGATAAATTTCTTTTGATTTTACATACTATTGATGTTATAATGACAATGAATTGTAATGTGGTATGCCATGCGTACCTGCTAATTGTGCCGAAACCCTTGGGGGTCAAGGGTTTTCCGGCTGAGAAATAGAGGGTGTAGGATTGACTAAATATGTAATTCAGGGCGGGAAGCCGCTCCACGGCACGGTCGACATCAGCGGTGCGAAAAACGCCGCCGTCGCCATTTTGCCCGCGGCTCTGCTGGTGGACGGCACCTGCCGGATCGAAAATATTCCACAGATCAGCGACGTGACGCTCATCCTGAAGATTCTGCAGGAACTGGGTGCCGATGGCCTTACCGTGATTGAGAACGCCGCCAAGGAGCCCCACATCGTGGACCTGGCCAACTTCCTCAATTCCATGGGTGCCGACATCATGGGAGCCGGCACCGATGTCATTAAGGTCCGGGGCGTGGAGCGGTTGGGCGGCGGTGCCTATTCCATCATCCCCGACCAGATCGAGGCAGGCACCTATATGGCCTGCGTGGCCTCTGCCGGGGGCGAGGTCCTGGTCCAGAACGTCATCCCAAAGCACCTGGAGTGCATCACAGCCAAGCTCCTGGAGATGGGGGTGGAGGTGGAGGAGCGGGACGATGCCGTCCTGGTCCGCAGCAGCGGCCGCCTTCAGCGCACCAACGTGAAGACCCAGCCCTATCCCGGCTTTCCCACCGATATGCAGCCGCAGTTTGCCGCCGCCCTCTGCATTGCCGAGGGCACCAGCGTCATCACCGAAGGCGTGTGGGACAATCGTTACAAGTATGTGGACGAGCTCCGCCGCATGGGGGCTCAGATTCAGGTGGATGGCAAGGTGGCCGTCATCGAGGGCGTGGAATGCCTCACCGGCGCGCCCGTTTCGGCCTGTGACCTGCGGGCGGGAGCCGCCCTCATCATCGCCGGCCTGGCGGCCGAGGGCAGCACCGAGATTGACAGCGTCCAGCACATCGAGCGTGGCTACGAGGACATTGTCCGAAAGTTGTCGGCCATCGGGGCCGACATCCGGGTGGTCATCACCCCCGACGAAGAAAAACAGACCCAAGTTGGATAAAACGAGGGCGGCGGCTTTGGGTACGACCCTTGGCCGCCGCCTTTTGCACTCTGAATTGGGAGGCTTTGGCATGAAAGGTCCCTTCCGGGGCCCAAAGATGCAGTACGCATCTTTCGCTTTACCCGTGGTAGGTGCTGGTTGCCGGCTTCCTGCTTCGCGATAGAGAACGCCTCCCCGTTTTATTCCAGGACAGCTTGCCGCCCCTGCGGCAAACTTATCATCGACCCCAAAAAACTGATACATAGGAGCGTACCCTTCCCATGACCGTTACCACCCTCGCCTCCGGCTCGTCCGGCAACTGTACCTTGGTCTCCGAGGGAGATACTCACATCCTGGTGGATGCCGGTATCTCCTGCCGCCGCATCAATACCGCTCTGAAGGCCCTGGCCCTCACCGCCGGGGACCTTTCCGGCATCTGTGTCACCCATGAGCACTCTGACCACATCGCCGGGCTGGCCACCCTTACCAAAAACTATCGGGTCCCGGTCTACGCCACCCCGGGCACCGGCCGCCAGCTCTGCGGCCGGGTCGCCTTCCTGGAGGACCTGCTCACTACCTTCACCCCCGGCCAGAGTCTGGAGATCGGGGGCCTCACGGTGGAGACCTTCCCCACCCTCCACGACACCGCTCAGCCCTGCGGCTACGCGCTCTCCAACGGGAGCCGGAAGGCCGCCGTGGTCACCGACCTGGGCCTTGTCACCGAGGAAATCCGCCAGGGCATCCGGGGGGCGAACCTGCTGGTGGTGGAGGCCAACCACGATATCGAGTGCCTGCGGAGCGGCCCCTATCCCTACTATCTGAAAGAGCGCATCCTGGGGGACCGGGGTCATCTGTCCAATGAGGCCGGGGCCTCCCTGGCCAGGGACGGGGCAGACGCCGGGGCCCACACCATCGTCCTGGCCCACCTGTCCAGTGAGAACAACACCCCCGCCCTGGCCCGCAACGCCGCCGAGGCTGCCCTGGCGGGCCGGGACGTGACGCTCATCGTGGCGCCCCGGAGTGAAATGGGGGTGCCTCTTCCGTGCTGAGTGTCCATATCCTCTGCGTGGGCAAGCTGAAGGAAAAATTTTATACCCAGGCGGCGGCGGAATACGTCAAGCGCTTGTCCGCATATTGTAAATTAGATCTCCAGGAGCTTCCCGAGGAGCGCCTGCCCCAGAACCCCTCCCAGGCCCAAGTAGACGCTGCCCTGGCCAAAGAGGCCGCCGCCATCCGGGCCAAGTTACCCTCCTCCTCCAGCGTCATCGCCATGTGCGTAGAGGGCAAGACCCGCTCCAGCGAGGAGCTGGCTGCCCTCATGGCGGGCTGGGAGCACAGTTCCGCCAAGCACCTGGTCTTTCTCGTCGGTGGGTCCTACGGCCTGGATGAAGCCCTCAAAAAGGAGGCCTGGGTCCGCCTGTCCATGTCACCTATGACCTTTCCCCACCATCTGGCCCGCGTCATGCTTCTGGAGCAGATATACCGGGCCTTCAAGATAAACGAAGGCTCTTCCTATCACAAGTAGGCGGAGGAAAAAAGAACGAGGAGGAAGTAACATGAGTTATCAGGAAACCTACCGCAAGTGGCTGGAAAGCCCCGCCCTTAACGATGAGGAGAAGGCCGAGCTCCAGGCCATCGCCCAGGATGAGAAGGAGATTGAAAGCCGCTTCTTTGCCCAGCTGGAGTTTGGCACCGCCGGCCTGCGTGGTATCATGGGCGTGGGCCTCAACCGCATGAACGTCCATGTCATCCGTCACGCCACCCAGGCCTTCGCCCAGGTCATCCTGGCCGAGGGCCCCGAGGCCGCCGCCCGCGGAGTCGCCATCTGCTACGATTGCCGGAACCACTCTGAGGAGTTTGCCCGGGCCTCCGCCTGCGTCATCGCCGCCAATGGCATTCCCGTCCGTATTTTCGAGTCCATGCGCCCCACCCCCGAGGTCTCCTTCGCCATCCGGGAGTACGGCTGTATTGCCGGTATCAATGTCACCGCCAGCCACAATCCCAAGGAGTACAACGGCTATAAGGTCTACTGGGCCGACGGTGCCCAGCTGCCCCCCCACCACGCTGCCGCCATCGCCAAGAAGATGACCGAGCTGGACGTGTTTACCGCTCCAAAGACCATGGACTATGCCGCCGCCCTGGCCGCCGGTAAGATTACCCTCATGGGGGCCGAGACCGATGAGGCCTTCCTTTCAAACGTCATGGCTCAGGCCAGCGACAAGGCCGTGGTCGCCAAGGTGGCCGACGACTTCAAGATGGTCTACACCCCCTTCCACGGCACCGGCTATCAGCTTATTCCAGAGGCCCTGAAGCGTCTGGGCATGAAGCACGTCCTCTGTGAGCCCAAGCAGATGGTACCGGACGGCAACTTCTCCACCGTGGCCTCCCCCAATCCGGAGAATCCCGAAGGCTTCTACCTGGCTGTGGAGCTGGCCGACAGGGAGGGCGCCGACTTCATCCTTGGCTCCGACCCGGATGCCGACCGGGTGGGCCTTATGGTCCGCGGCCCCGAAGGCAAGTTCGTCCCCCTCTCCGGCAACCAGACCGGTGTGCTCCTCCTGGATTACATCATTTCCTCCCGGAAACGGGCCGGCACCCTGCCCGAAAACGCCGTGGCCATCAAGACCATCGTCACCACTGAGATGGCCCGCAAGGTGGCAGAGACCAACGGCGTGACCTGCTATGACACCTTTACCGGCTTTAAGTTCATGGCTGAGAAGAAAAACGCCCTGGAAGCCGCCGGGGAGGGCAAGGTCATCTTTTCCTATGAGGAGTCCTACGGCTACATGATCGGCGACTACGTCCGGGACAAGGACGCCGTCACCGCCGCCTTGGTCTGCACCGAGATGGCCGCCTGGTATTACAGCCAGGGCATGACCCTCTACCAGGCCATGGAGGGCCTCTATCAGAAGTATGGCCAATTCAGCGAAAAGACCCTCAACCTGGTTATGCCAGGCCTGGACGGGCTGAAGAAGATGGCCAACCTTATGGCTAACCTGCGGCAGACCCCACCCGCCGACATCGCCGGTGTCAAGGTCCTTCAACAGAAGGACTACAAGGACGGGTCCGTGGTGGACACCGCCACCGGCGAGAGGACCACCATGGAGCTCTCCGGCTCCAACGTCCTGCGCTACGAGCTGGCTGACGGCTCCAGCATCATCGTTCGCCCCTCCGGCACTGAGCCAAAGGTCAAGGTCTACATCCTGGCACAGGGCGAGGACAGCGCCGCAGCCGTGGAAAACTACACCGCCTGGGCGGAAAGCCTGAAAAAGTAAGAAAAACCAGTGGCCCGCGTGAAATCATGAACTGCACCCCATTTGTTAGACAGTATGATCTATTGGAAAACAAATGGGGTGATTTTTTATGCCAAAAGGAATCCAAACAAACGATACACACCAGAATTCAAGAAGGTTGTAATGGAGACGAGGCGGTGAGAACATTTGAGTGTTCATAAGACAATGCGAAGATTTGCCATCAATGACCATGGAATGATTAAGCGCTGGGAGCAGGTCCGGAAGGACTTTATTGCACAGGAAACGGGGGAAATTGAAAGCTTTTGACAGGCAGAAACGGACCGTTCTCGGAAGAGAACGGTCCGTTTTATGTTCCGTGGTCGATATTCAAGTTGGTAATGAGAATATGCTCCGTCCTTCGCTCGTTCCGGCTGCGGACGTTATAGGTGTAGGTCTTATCAAAGCCCCGGATGTGGAATTTGTCCGCATACAGCCCCCGGATGAAGTCCGTGTTCTTGATGACCAGGATGAACTGGGCCGGGGTCTGTTCTAAAAAGGCGGCCAGCCGTCGCTGGTCGGCGGGGGTGAAGTCCTTGCCCTCGTAGTCGGAAAAATCGGTGTCATAGGGGGGGTCCAGGAAGAGAAAGTCCTGGGCGGTGAGGTGGAGGCCCTTCAGAAAGACTTCAAAGTCGGCCCGGCTGAGCTGGGTATTTTTCAAAAGGGCGGCGGTTTCGGGGGAAAAGAGCCGCTCTACCTTGGCGTGAAAATTTTTCTTGTTGTAGCTCATACCGCCGTAGGGGATGTTGAATTCCCCAGCCCTGTTATAGCGAAACATGGAGCCGTAACAGTACTCCCGGATGAAGTAGAAGTTGGCGGTCTCATAGGCGGGGCTGGGCGGGGTGGAGCGGCCTAGCTGAAAGCTGTTGAAAAGGTCCCGGAAGTACATATAGTAGCCGCTGGCGAAGCCGGTGACAAGATTTTCCATCAGGTCCTGGGAAGAGAAGGGACGACGGCGGTAATGATCCACAGTGCGGAGCAGCTTGTTCCCCGCCATGCGCCGGAGCTGGGCCGCCAGCCCATCGGGGGAGGGGGCCAGCTCCTCCCAAAACGCCCGGTCGAAGGAGCGGAGAAGGTCCCGGACCAGCTCATCCACCTCGATCAGCAGTTCCTGCTGGGTCACGGTGCCGGCCAGAGCGCAGTGGAAAAGGGCGGCTAGAGCGGGGCCCCTGGCCCGGCACGAGCGGAGAAGGCAGGTGAAGCTATGATTGTAGCAGTCCAAAAACCGCCGCAGGTCCGGGTCCTGGGCCTGGACCAGGCGGTAAAACTGAATGAGGGAGGGGGATACGTCGTTGACGGCGGCTTTTTGGGGTGCCAGGTGGAAGAAGAGGGCGCCGCCGCCGAAAAAGGGCTCGATATACCGGTCGAAGGGGGGAATCAGGGGCGCGATGACGCCCAGCTCTCCGGACTTTCCACCGGGCCATTTGATGAGGGGGTTCATGTCCGTCTCTCCTTTGGAAGCAAACCGGAACTCAGTCTACCAGGCCTCCCAGCAGGGTGAGGATGCGGAAGAGGCTGGCCGCCGCGCACTCCCGGGTGGCGGGAGCCTGGGGGTCCAGCTCCCCGATGGGGTCGGAGAGGTAGCTGATGGGATTGCCGAACATATTATGCCTGGACAGGCCCAGAAGCCAGGCGCTCTCGGTAGCCC
>JAHHSF010000020.1 GCA_020025375.1 Oscillospiraceae bacterium
TGCAAGACATTTTTTTCTTTTTTTCAATTTTTTTATTTGGCTGATTGCAGAATGAAGTTGGACACCTAACAAAAAAATCCATAGTGATTTTCCCGGCATGGCAGAATGGAGTCGCTATACAACAGCTGCCAAGGGAGGGCAATCACTAAGGTGCCCATAAATACTGTGGATTATATCTGCCGGAAAAAAGGCTGTCAACAGCGGACTATTCCCGGGCCTGTCCGAATAGAATGAGGAAAAAGGACAGGGGGGAGCCAGGTGAAAAAAAGAAGGCGTTCAAGATGGCGGCGGTCCATGGAGTTGGGGGAGCGGGAAAAACGGGGACTGGTCCAGCTTGGGGTCTGCTTGGCCATCTTTCTCACTGTGTTCGTGGGGCGGGGGGCCTTTCCCGTGGAGACCGAGCCTCTGCGAAAAAATCTGCTGGACATCCTCCGTCAGGACACCGATTTTCAAGCGGTATTTTCCTATCTGGGCTGGGCGGTGGCAGAGGAGGCCCCGGTGCTGGAGACTTTGGATGACATTTGGGTGGAGATGTTTGGCGGGGAGAGCGAGGCCGCCTTCGGCGCCAACCGGGAAGCGTTTATGGAATTAAAGGAGGAGGGAAGGGCGGAGGTGAAGTTGCTGAAGCCCTGGACCCACACGCCCCCCATTCATCCCGCTGCAACACCGGAACCCACTCCGCAGCCTCCACCTGCCCAGAGGGATCTGGGATTGGCTGAGACCGTGACACCGGTGATGGGGGTCCTCAGTTCTCCTTTTGGAGACCGGGAGCACCCCATCAGCGGCGGCATCAAGCATCACAACGGAATTGACCTGGCCGCCGAAGAGGGGACCGAGATCTTGGCCTTTGCCGACGGCGTGGTGGACTTCATCGGTGAGGAGGAGGCCGGCTATGGCCTGTACATTCAACTGGACCATGGGAATGGGATCAAAACCTTCTATTCCCATTGCAGTGAGCTGTGCGCCCAAAAGGGGCAGAAGGTGAGCTGTGGTGACGTGATAGCAAAGGTGGGGAACACGGGAAACAGCACCAGCGCCCACCTACACCTGGAGGTGAAAAAGGGCGACCAGCTTCTGGACCCTCAGCCCTATGTGGAGTATACGCTCCCATGAGGTGGGGAAAGGGACACATCAGTCCCGGCTTTCTCCTCCTTTGGGCGCTGTTTTTCTTTTTGGACCGGGATGGGGTAGCCCCTTGGGCGTTGGCCGCCTGTGCCATCCATGAGCTGGCCCATGTGGTGAGCCTCTATTGGGTGGGAGGAAGTGTAAAACGTATACGCTTTACTATCTTTGGCGCGGAAGTGGAAGGGGAAAGCCGGGGGCGGCTCTCCTATGGCGGGGAGCTTCTTTCCGTCCTGGCGGGACCGGGGAGCAACCTGTTTCTGGCCTTCCTGGCCGCCCGGGCAGGGGAGCGGTGGTATCTTTTCGCAGGACTCAATCTTTCCCTGGGAATCTTTAACCTTTTGCCCTTGCCCGGCCTGGATGGCGGGCGGGCGTTGCGGCTTCTGGCCCTTATGCTGTTCGAAAGAGAAGAAAAATAGAATTTTCGCCCCCGCAGAAGGAAAAAGTCCTTGCAAAGAGCAGGGACGTGTGGTAAAATACCTTGGTCTAAATAATGGGTGATCCTCTGCGGCTGTCGTCCGTGAAAAGGGACGGCCTTGGAATGGTCGGAATGAACGCCTATAAACGAGGAGGAAAATAGCAATGGATCTGATGAAAACTTTTAACGAGAAGTATCTGAAGGAAAATGCCCCCTCTGTCAACGTGGGTGACACCGTGCGTGTGAGCCTGCGCGTCAAGGAAGGCAACCGTGAGCGTACCCAGGTGTTCGAGGGCACCGTCATTGCCAAGAAGCATGGCGGCATCGAGGAGACCTTCACCGTGCGCCGCATTTCCTACGGTGTCGGCGTGGAGAAGGTTTTCCCCGTCCACTCTCCCATCATTGAGAAGGTGGAAGTGGTCCGTCGCGGCAAGGTGCGCCGCGCCAAGCTGTACTATCTGCGTGACCGCGTGGGTAAGAACGCTAAGGTCAAGGAGCGCCTGTAAGTTCAGCACTTCAGAAAAGGAGCGGGAAACCGCTCCTTTTTTGTATATTACGGCCTTTTCAAATCTGGGTCGGTTGTGTATAATACTCTTAATACGCAGTTAGTTCCGAAGAAAGGTGGCGTTTCCATGAATATCCAGTGGTATCCCGGGCACATGACTAAAACCAGGCGGCAGATGGAGGCAGACCTAAAGCTCATCGATCTGGTGGCGGAGGTCATTGACGCCCGCATCCCCATCTCCTCACGGAACCCGGATATCGATGAAATCGTGGGCAACAAGCCCCGCTTGGTCATCCTCAACCGGGCCGACCAGGCCGACCCCGCCGGGAACAAGGCATGGGGGGCCTATTTTCGTTCCAGTGGCATGGCGGTTCTGGAGACCGATGCCAAAACCGGCAAAGGAGTGGAGAAGTTTTCTTCTGCCGTCCAGAGCGCCCTCACCGAGGAAATCGCCCGCTGGCGGGCCAAGGGCCAGGTGGGTCGTCCGGTACGAGCCATGGTGGTAGGAGTGCCAAACGTTGGAAAATCCACCTTTATTAATAAAGTGGCAAAGCGGAAATCAGCCAAGGCCGGGGACAAGCCCGGCGTGACCCGGGGAAAACAGTGGGTGTCGGTGGACCAAGGTCTGGATCTGCTGGACACCCCCGGTATCCTGTGGCCCAAGTTTGAGGACCCGCGCACCGGCATGAACCTGGCCTTTACCGGCGCGGTGAAGGACGACATTCTGGACAACGAGACCTTGGCCAGTCACCTCATGACCCTGTTGGCCCAGAGGTACCCCAACGCTCTAACGGAGCGGTATAAGATTACGCCCCCCGACTGGGAGAAAATCTGTTCCCGGTGCGACGAGCAGAGCGCCCCGGTGGTCTACGGCTACGAGCTTCTTCATCTGGCGGCCAAAAAGCGGGGCTTTCTCATCTCCGGCGGCGAGGCGGACACCGAGCGCATGGCCCGCATCCTGCTGGATGAGTTCAGAGGTGGAAAGCTTGGAACCTTTACACTCGAGTGGCCGAAGGAGAAAGCATGATGAAATGGGAAATCGAAACCGAATATGCCGCCCAGGGCTACCGCATGATCTGCGGGGCGGACGAGGCGGGAGCCGGGCCCCTGGCCGGTCCGGTCTACGCGGCGGCGGTACTCCTACCCTTTGGGCTGGAACTGCCGGGGGTGAACGACTCCAAACAGCTTTCCGAGAAGAAGCGGGAGGCCCTGTTTGCGCCCATTCAGGAGGCAGCCTTAGCCTGGGCGGTGACCAGCATCTCCCCGGAGGAGATTGATGCCACCGACATCCTCACCGCCCGCCTGAAGGCCATGGATCTGGCCATCAAAGGCCTGGAGCCACAGGCAGACTTTGCCCTCATCGACGGCAACCAGGATCGGGGCATTACCTGCCCGCATACCACTGTGGTGAAGGGGGATGGCCGGAGCATGAACATTGCCGCCGCCTCCATTCTGGCGAAGGTGAGCCGGGACCGGTATATGCTGGAAGTGGCGAAGCAATACCCGGAATATCAGTTTGAAAAGCATAAGGGCTACCCGACCGCCCTTCACTATGAAATGCTGCGGCAATATGGTCCCAGCCCCATCCACCGAAAGAGCTTTCTGAAAAAGTTCTACGCGGCGGAAAACGCCCGATGAACGGCGGGGATCGAAAGCTGTTGGGACGCTGGGGCGAGGCCCGGGTGGCTCAATGGCTGAGAGAACGCGGCTACCGGCTTGTTGGGGCGAATTGGTCTTGCCGATTTGGAGAGATCGACCTGATTGCAAGTAAGGACAAGTGTATTTGCTTTGTAGAAGTGAAACTGCGAAAGAACGGGCATTTTGCCCAGGCCAGGGAGTTTGTAGACCGGCGAAAGCAGGAAAAGCTGCGAATCACGGCGGAACTCTATTTGGCGCAGAATCCCACCCGGTTCCAGCCGCGTTTCGACGTGGCTGAGGTCTACGCCCCCCAGGGGACCGAGACCTTGGAGCCAGAAATCAATTACATAGAAAACGCTTTTTGAGAGGGGGAATGGCCCGATGGTGTCCATTTCACTGTTTGACGGACACTGCGATACCTTATATCGAAGCCTCAACCGGGACCCAAGCCACAACAATGGCGGCCATCTTCGAACAAATACCGGGCATGTGGATCTGACACGGGGCCACGAGGCCTTTGAAGCCTGGGTCCAATTTTTTGCCATCTTCGGGGCAAAGGGGGAAGCCTCCGGCTTGACATGCCTGGAACAGTACGAGGAGCAATACGCCTTCTTCCAGCGGGAACTGGAGGAAAACCGGGACCTTATGGGTCAGTGCCGCACCATGGCGGAGGCCAGGGCCTTGAATCAAGAGGGGAAAATCGCCGCCTTCCTGTCCATTGAGGGGGCCGACCTTCTGGACTGCCGCCTGGACAAGCTGGAAGAGGCCTGGCGCCGGGGGGTGCGGATGATCAATTTGACCTGGAACTTTGAAAACGTCCTCTCCGGGACCAACGATGAGGGGGCGGACCATGGTCTGACCCAGCAGGGGAGGGCTTTTGTCCGCAGAATGCAGGAGCTGGGCATCCTGGTGGATGTCTCCCACCTGTCTGACCCGGGGTTCTGGGATGTGGCGGAGCTGGCCCAAGAGGCTGGCATCCCATTCGTAGCCAGTCACTCCAATGCCCGGGCGGTCTGTCCCCACAAGCGAAATCTGACCGATGAGCAGTTTTCCGCCCTAGTCCGTTGTGGTGGGGTGGCCGGTTTCAATTTCTGCGACCAGTTTATCGGAGAAAAGCCGGACTTGGAGCTGGTGTCTGCCCATATCGAGCACTTCTGGGGCTTGGGTAGGGAGAAAAACGTAGCCATGGGCGGGGACTGGGACGGTTGTACCCCTTGCCCTGGAATAAATGATATCACCCAGGTGAGCAAACTATACGAATTACTGTTACGGAGGAACCATCAGGAAACGCTGGTGCGGGACCTGTTCTTCCACAACTTTGAGAGGGTCGTGAACGAAGTATGCGCTATGTAAGTACAAGAGATGGAAATTTGAACCTGACCGCCGCCCAGGCCATTGCCCAGGGCCTGTCCCGGGACGGCGGTCTGTTGACCCCCGCCAGCTTTCCAAAACTGACCGGAGAGATGCTGAAGGATCTGTGCCGGAAGGATTACGCCGGCCGGGCCGCCGCCGTTATGGGCCTTTATTTGGAGGAATTTTCGGAGACCGAGCTGACTGATTATGCGGCAAAGGCCTACGGAGCCGGAAAGTTCGAGCACCCTGATGTGGCACCGGTGGTCCCTTTGGATGCTAAGACCGATGTGCTGGAACTGTGGCATGGGCCCACCTGCGCCTTCAAGGACATGGCCCTTCAGATGTTGCCCCACCTCCTCACCGCCTCCCTGCGGAAAAATAAGGAGGAGCGGACTGCCTGTATCCTGGTGGCTACTTCGGGAGACACCGGAAAGGGAGCTTTGGAAGGCTTCAAGGACGTGGATGGGACACGCATCCTGGTGTTCTATCCCCAGAATGGGGTCTCCGCCATGCAACGGCTCCAGATGACCACCCAGGAGGGGGGCAACGTAGGGGTTTGCGCCGTTCAGGGCAACTTTGACGATGCCCAGAGCGGGGTAAAGGCCCTCTTCTCCGATCCCGCTCTGCGGGAGGAGCTGAATGGGAAGGGCTGTTTCTTTTCCTCGGCCAACTCCATCAACTGGGGCCGGGTCTTGCCTCAGATTGCCTACTACATCTCGGCCTACTGTGATCTGGTGAACCGCGGCCGCATCGCCATGGGGGAGACCATCAACGTCTGCGTGCCCACCGGAAATTTTGGCAATATCCTGGCGGCCTACTACGCCAAGAATATGGGCCTGCCCCTGGGCAAGTTGGTCTGCGCCTCCAACCGGAACAATGTGCTCACCGACTTCATTACCACCGGGATCTACGATCGGAACCGCCCCTTCCATGCTACCATTTCCCCTTCCATGGACATCCTCATCTCCAGCAATCTGGAGCGGCTCCTCTACGCTCTTACCGGCCAGGATGACGCTCAGGTCAAGGACTACATGGAACAGTTGGCCGGCGTTGGCCACTACGCAGTGGCCGCCGACCTATTGGAGAAGTTGCAGGTCCACTTTGACGCCGGATTCTGTTCCGACGAGGCCGCCAAGATCGCCATTGGAGCCGTGTACCGGGAGAAGGACTATCTTATGGACCCCCACACCGCCGTTGCCTATCATGTTTTGGAGGACTACCGCCGCCGCACCGGGGATGAGACCGTCACCCTTCTGGTCTCCACCGCCAGTCCCTTCAAGTTCTGCGACAGCGTTTTGGAGGCCCTGGGGGTCACCCAACAGGCGGAGGGATTGGCAATCCTGGACCAGCTGACCCAGGTCAGCGGGCGGCCTACCCCACGCCCCCTGGCTGGACTTGCCGGGAAGGCGGTCCGCTTTACACAGGTCGTTCCAAAGGAGAAGATGCGGGCTGCGGTCCTGGAAATGCTACCCTGAAAATGAGGTGATCGTTTGGCATTGTACGCCATTGGAGATACCCATCTATCCCTGGCCACCAACAAGCCCATGGACGTGTTCGGCGGAGGCTGGGAGGGATATGTGGATAAATTGAAGGAAGGGTTCGCGCCTCTGGGACCGGAGGACACGGTGGTCATCTGTGGAGATGTCTCCTGGGGCATGAGCTTGGAAGAGGCCCGGGCGGACTTCGCTTTTCTGGACGCGTTGCCGGGGGGAAGGAAGCTTCTTCTGAAGGGCAACCACGACTACTGGTGGAACACCGTCAGCAAGATGGAGCGATTTTTCACCGAGAACGGGCTCCAGACCTTAAAAATCCTCCATAATAACTGCTATTTTTACGGCGATGCCGCCCTTTGCGGGACCAGGGGCTGGTTTTATGAGGAGACCGGGAGCCAAAAGGTCTTTCTCCGGGAGCTCATCCGGTTGGAAGCATCCCTGAAAGCGGCGGGGGAGGCGGAACAGAAGCTCTGCTTTCTCCACTATCCGCCGCTGTATCAGGGGTATTCCTGCCCGGAGATCATGGAGCTGTTGGAACGGTACGGGGTTTCTGACTGCTATTATGGCCACCTCCACGGGGGAAGCCACCGTCTGGCCATCAAGGGGGAGCAGAGAGGGGTCTGTTACCGTCTTGTCGCCGCTGATTATGTGGGGTTTGCCCCGGTGAAAATCTTAGATTAAGGAAAATTCTTTCGATAAAGAAGAAAAAAGAGTGGAAAATCAGAGGAGACTGTGGTAAAATACCATGGACTCGATTTGTGGCGTGAAGGAATCCCAACTGATTGCCACGATCAACAGGAGGAAAACACAACATGAACGTGAAAAGTTGCAACAAGCAGGAAAACAATACCGTGGAGCTGATCATCGAGGTAGGCCGCGAGGAGTTCCAGACTGCCATCGACAAGGTTTACAAAAAGCAGCGCGGTAGTATCCAGGTGCCCGGCTTCCGGAAGGGCAAGGCCCCCCGGAAGATCATTGAGGGCATGTATGGCTCCGGCGTGTTCTTTGAGGACGCCATCAACGACCTGTATCCCGATGCCTATGCCCAGGCCATTGAAGAGCAGAAGATCGAGGCCGTGGGCTACCCCAAGGTGGAAATCGAGAAGGTGGACCAGGACGGCTTCGTCATCAAGGCCATCGTCACTCTGAAGCCCGAGGTCAAGCTGGGCGAGTACAAGGGCCTGACCGCCGCCAAGGACGTGGCCAAGGTCACCGCCGCTGACATCACCGCCGAGATGAAGCCTTACATCGATCGCGCCACCCGGCTGGTAAGCGTGGAACGCGCCGCCAAGAAGGGTGACACCGCCGTCATTGACTTTGAGGGCTTCCTCAATGGCGAGCCCTTCGAGGGGGGCAAGGCCGATGGTCACGAGCTGGAGCTGGGCTCCGGTTCCTTCGTCCCCGGCTTCGAAGAGGGCGTTATCGGCATGAAGCCCGGCAAGGAGAAGGACATCACCCTGACCTTCCCCGAGGACTATCACGCCGACCTGGCCGGCAAGGAAGTGGTATTCCACGTGACCCTGCACGAGGTCAAGGAGCATCAGGTCCCCAAGATAGATGACGAGTTTGCTAAGGATGTCTCCGAATTCGATACTCTGGAGGAGTTCAAGAAGGACCTGGAGAAGAAGCTCACCGAGCGCCGTGAGGCTACCGCTGAGAACGAGTTTAAGAACTCCCTCATGGAGCAGGTAGTGGAAAACATGGAGGTTGAGATTCCCGATACCATGCTCGACGCCAAGGTGGACGACATGGTGGAGGACTATGCCCGCCGCATCAGCAGCCAGGGCATCCCCTTTGAGCAGTATATGCAGATGACCGGAATGACCCTGGACGCTCTGAAAGAGCAGGCTCGTCCCGGCGCCCTGCGTCAGGTCCAGATGGAGCTGGCCCTGGAGGCCATTGCCAAGGCGGAGGGCATCCAGGTCACCGACGAGGAGATCGAAGCCGAGTACGCCCGTCTGGCCGAGGAGTACAAGATGGATTTGGAGAAGGTCAAGGCAGCCGTGCCCCCCATCGGCATCAAGCGGGACCTGAACATCCAGAAGACATCTGAGGTCGTTTACTCGACCGCCAAGGTGGGCAAGAAGAAGGCCGCCGCCAAGAAGACCACCAAGAAGGCGGAGACCGAGACCGAGGACGAGGATAAGAAGCCCGCTAAGAAGGCTGCTGCCAAGAAGACCACCAAGAAAGAGGAAAAAGAGGACTAAGTCCGTATATTTTCCATTCGGTGAGGCATACTCTACCAGAGAATGCCAAATAAAGGAGATACTTTACTATGAGTCTGGTACCCTATGTTGTTGAGCAGACCAATCGGGGCGAACGCTCCTACGACATTTTTTCCCGTTTGCTTAATGACCGCATCATTTTCCTGGGGGAAGAGGTCAACGACACCACCGCCGCTCTGGTGGTGGCCCAGCTCCTCTACCTGGAGGCCCAGGACCCGGATAAGGACATTCAGTTCTACATCAACAGTCCCGGCGGCTCCGTGACCGCTGGCATGGCCATCTATGACACCATGCAGTATATCAAGTGCGATGTGTCTACTGTATGTATCGGTCTGGCCGCCTCCATGGGTGCTTTTCTCCTCTCGTCCGGCACCAAGGGCAAACGCATTGCTCTGCCCAATGCGGAGATTATGATCCATCAGCCTTCCGGCGGTGCCAAGGGCCAGGCCAGCGACATCAAGATTCAGGCGGAATGGATGCTCAAGACCCGGGAAAAGCTCAACAAGATTTTGGCAGCCAACACCGGAAAGCCCCTTGAGCAGATTGCCCTTGATACCGAGCGCGACAATTTCATGTCCGCCGAGGATGCTGTGGCTTACGGCCTGGTGGACAAAGTCATCTATCAGCATTGAACAGGGCAGGAGTGGAGGCGTCTGAGCCTCCACTCCTTCCACATATTTTCGTGAGGTAATTTTATGCCTAAAAACGACGAACACAAATCGATTCGGTGCTCCTTCTGCGGAAAGCACCAGGAGCAGGTCTCCCGTATCATCGCAGGGCCGGGCGCTTACATCTGTAACGAGTGTGTCCACCTCTGCCTGAGCATTTTGGAGGAAAACGAGGAAGTGGAGCTGGAGCCCCGAATCGATGCCGATATACCCGAGGTGCTTCCCACCCCGAGAGAGATTCGCAACTATCTTGACCAGTATATCATCGGCCAGGAAGAGGCCAAAATCGCCCTCTCTGTGGCGGTCTACAACCACTATAAGCGCATCTACTTCGGCGGGGGGGAGGATGTGGAACTCCAGAAGAGCAATATTCTGCTCCTGGGCCCCACCGGTTGCGGAAAGACCCTTTTTGCCCAGACCCTGGCCCGCATCCTGGACGTTCCCTTCGCCATCGCCGATGCCACCACCCTCACCGAGGCCGGCTATGTGGGCGACGACGTGGAGAATATCCTTCTCCGGCTGGTCCAGGCCGCCGACTACGACATTGAGCTGGCGGAGCGGGGCATCATCTATATCGACGAAATGGATAAGATTGCCCGAAAGAGCGAGAACACCTCCATCACCCGGGACGTGTCCGGCGAGGGCGTGCAGCAGGCTCTGCTGAAGATTCTGGAGGGCACCGTGGCCAACGTGCCGCCCCAGGGCGGTCGGAAGCACCCGCACCAGGAGTTTATCCAGATTGATACCAAGAACATCCTCTTCATCTGCGGCGGCGCCTTCGATGGTATTGAAAAAATTATTGAACAGCGCCTGGATAAGAAGTCCATCGGCTTTGGCGCTGAGATTGAGAGCAAGAAGGAGCGGGACCTGTCCAAGCTCTTCCGGGAGATTCAGCCCCACGACCTGCTCAAGTTCGGCATCATCCCTGAGCTGGTGGGCCGTCTGCCCGTTATCACCAGCCTCCAGTCCTTGAACAAGGAGCAACTGGTGAAAATTCTCACCGAGCCTAAGAACGCCCTGGTGAAGCAGTATAAGAAGCTGCTGGATTATGACAGGGTGGAGCTGGAGTTCCAGCCCGAGGCGCTGGAGGCGGCGGCCGAGAAGGCCATCGAGCGCGGCATTGGCGCTCGTGGCCTGCGGGCTGTGTTGGAGGAGACCATGACCCAGGTCATGTTCGATGTGCCTGATCAGAACGACATTGTGAAGGTTACCATCACCCCTGCCTGTGTGAAGGACCACGTCGCCCCCGAAATCGAACGGGACCCTAACCGGCCGGCCCGGCCCCGGTTGGGCTCCGCCACCCTGCAGATTGCGGGGGACGAGGGTATGTCCCACGTTTCTTGATACAACCGAAGAGAAGCAGGGCGAGGGCAAAGCGCCCTCGCCCTGCTTTTTTGCCTGAGAGACCAACTGTGTTTGCCAGCGGATCGTGTCCTGTCCATACCGGCCTTCGGTTTTTCCAGCGCTGGATCATCATACAGTTCATCTCGTGGCATCAGTTCCCCCCATTCACTGAATTTTATTATACAAGGAGGCCTTACCATGATACTTACCCCCATTCCGGCGGTTACCATGCCTGCCCTTGCTCTGCGAGGATTGACCATCTTTCCCAATATGTCCCTGCACTTTGATGTGGGCCGGAGTGCCTCCATTAAGGCTCTGGACGAGGCCATGGCCTCCGGCCATCCCATCTTTTTGGTGACCCAGCGAAACCTGTCGGTGGAAAACCCCGGCCGGGAGGACCTTTATACCGTTGGCACCATCTCTACCGTGAGGCAAATTCTGCGCCTGCCCGGCGATATGGTGCGGGTGATGGTAGAAGGGGAACAGCGGGGATGGCTTCGCGGCCTGCCCCAGACGGAACCCTATCTGGTTGCCGAGGTGGAGGAGATTCTGCCTTCCCAGGGGAAGGTTCGGAACACGCCCCGGACCGAGGCCCTGACCCGCCAGGTGTACGAGTGCTTCCAGCAGTACGCCGAGCTGGCCGACAAGATCACCCCCGATATTTTCCTCAACGTTTTGGCCAATGAGGAGCCGGGCTATATCGCCGACTACATCGCCCAGAACATCATCATGCGTACCGGGGACAAGCAGGAGATCTTGGAGGAGCTGAACCCGGTCCGGCGGCTGGAGAAACTCTATCGTACCCTCCGACGTGAGGTGGAGATCCTGGAATTTGAGCATGGGATGCAGGAGAAGGTACGGGATGCCGTTACCCAGTCCCAGAAGAACTATTACCTTCGGGAACAGCTCAGGGTCATCCAGAATGAGCTGGGCGAAGGGGAGGCCGGGGACAGCGAAATCGGCGAGTACCGCCAGAAAATCGCCGCTGCCAAGCTCCCCGCTGCGGTGGAAGAGAAGCTCCTCAAGGAGGTCTCCCGCTTGGAGAAGCAACCCTTTGGCTCCGCGGAGGGCAGCGTGATCCGAGGCTATCTGGACGTTTGTCTGGAGCTGCCTTGGACCAAGCGGACAAAGGACCGCGTGGATGTAGAGACGGCCCGGAAGCAACTGGATGCCGATCACTATGGCCTGGACAAGGTAAAAGAGCGCATCCTGGAATTTCTGGCCGTGAAGCAGCTGGCCCCCGATTTGAAGGGACAGGTCCTCTGCCTGGTGGGCCCTCCCGGCGTGGGAAAGACCTCCATTGCCATGAGTATGGCAAAAGCCATGCACCGGAAGCTGGGGCGCATTTCCTTGGGCGGCGTCCACGATGAGGCTGAGATTCGCGGCCACCGAAAGACCTATATCGGTTCCATGCCCGGACGTATCATCGAAGGGATTCGTCAGGCGGGGAGCAAAAATCCGCTTCTTTTGCTGGATGAGATTGACAAGGTGGGTGCCGATCACCGTGGGGACCCGGCCTCGGCATTGCTGGAAGTACTGGACGGGGAGCAGAACGGGACGTTTCGGGACAACTTTCTGGAGCTTCCTTTCGACCTTTCCGAGGTATTTTTTATTACCACCGCTAATACCACCGATACCATTCCCCGGCCCCTCCTGGACCGGATGGAGGTCATCGAGCTGACCACTTATACCGATGAGGAGAAGCTACAGATCGCTAAGCAACACCTGCTTCCGAAGCAGCTAAAGCGCCACGGCCTGAAGAAGACTCAGCTCAAGCTCACCGATGATGCCCTCCGGGCTATCATCACCGGCTATACCAAGGAGTCAGGTGTCCGCCGTCTGGAGCGAGAGCTGGGAGCCCTTTGCCGAAAAACTGCTATGCGTTTGGTGACAGAGCATGTAAAGTCTGTTTCCGTTACAGATAAAAACCTTGAATCCTATCTGGGCATTTGCCGTTACCTGCCGGAAAAGTTGGAGAAAACCCCTCAGGTCGGGGTGGTCAACGGATTGGCCTGGACCTCTGTGGGCGGTGAGCTTTTGGAGGTGGAGGTCAATGTGGTTCCCGGCACCGGGAAGCTGGAACTCACTGGAAATTTAGGAGATGTGATGAAGGAATCGGCCCACGCCGCCCTCTCCTGCATTCGAAGCCGGGCCCAACAGCTGGGGATCGAGCAGGATTTTTATAAGGCAAAGGACATCCATGTCCATTTCCCGGAGGGGGCGGTTCCCAAGGACGGCCCCTCGGCTGGCATCGCCATAGCCACCGCCATGGCTTCCGCCCTGACGGACACGCCGGTGAAGAAGGGGATTGCCATGACCGGCGAGATCACCCTTCGGGGACGGGTCCTGCCTATCGGAGGCCTGAAGGAAAAGACCATGGCCGCCCTGCGTAACGGCATCCACACCGTTATTATCCCGGCCGAGAACCGCAAGGATCTGGAGGAGATCGACCAGACCGTGCGAAAGGCCCTGACCTTCCTGCCCGTGGAGCGTGTGGACCAGGTCCTGGCGGCGGCACTGGAGGTCCCTGTGACTGCACCTCAAGAAGGGACTCGCCTGCCGGAGAGCGGGAAGAACCGGACTTCCAATGGCTTCGGCCTGCAACAGTGAGAAGGAGGTTCTTATGGCTATCAACTTGAACAACGCGGAATTTATTCTCTCCGCGGCCAAGCAGGCTGACTTTCCCCGGGATGCCTTGCCTCAGGTGGTCTTTGCCGGCCGTTCCAATGTGGGAAAGTCTTCGGTCATCAACCGCATCCTGAACCGAAAAAACTTTGCCCGGGTGGGCGCAGCTCCCGGTAAGACTACCCATATCAACTATTTTCTTATCGACCGGGCCTTCTATCTGGTGGACCTGCCCGGCTACGGCTACGCCAAGGTCTCCAAGGCGGAGAAGGACCGCTGGGGTCGGCTCATCGAGGCTTGGTTTGCGGATCCTGCCCTTATGACCCTTGGGGTTCAGATCGTGGACTCCCGCCACAAGCCAACCGCCGACGACTGCACTATGGCGAGCTGGTTCAAGGAGAGCGGTAAGCCCTTCGTCGTGGTAGCCAACAAGCTTGACAAGCTGAAAAAGAGCGAGATCGAGGGTAATCTTGCCCGCGTCCGTGCGGTTCTGGAATTGGATGACAGTGTAAAGGTGATACCCTTTTCGGCTGAGAAAGGGGAAGGAAAGCAAGACCTTCTGAACGAGATTTTTGGAAGCGTAGGTGAGTGACATAAAGTATGTGAAGCTGGAGCGAGAGGGAAAGGCTGTTTGGGGTGTTCTGAAAGAAGAAACGGTCTTTACTTTGGAAGGCGGCCCCTATGACGGTCTCCATTACGACAAAAAGAGCCTTCCCCTGGTTAACTGCCGTCTGTTGGCCCCCTGCGACGCTACCAAGCTGGTATGCATTGGGAAAAATTACTACGACCATATTCAGGAGATGCGGTCTGTGCTGGATGCGTCCGGCAATCCGGAAAAGCCCACCATCTTCCTGAAGGGGCCCAATACCCTAAACTGTCATCTGGGGACCATCCACGCTCCTGATTTTGTGCAACGCCTGGACTACGAGGGGGAACTTGCCATTGTCATCAAAAAGCGGGCCAAGGATGTCAAGGCGGTGGATGCCATGGACTACATCCTGGGTGTGACTTGCCTCAATGATGTGACCGCCCGGGACGTACAGAAAAGCGACGGCCAGTGGGCACGGGGCAAGAGCATGGACGGCTTTGCCCCCATGGGTCCCATTCTCACGGACGAGGTGGACCCCAGTAACGCGAATCTCCGCACCCGGCTCAACGGGGAAGTGGTCCAGCAGGGAAATACCCGCCAGTTTATCACCTCCGTGGGGGAGATGATGGAGTTCATCACCGCCGCCATGACCCTGGAACCCGGAGACGTGATCGCCACCGGCACACCCGCCGGGGTGGGCTCTATGCAGGTGGGGGATACCATTGAGATCGAGATCGATGGTGTAGGGACCTTGAAAAACATGGTAGTATAAAGTGAATTTACCTGACAGAAAAGGCCGCCTTAAAAAAGGCGGCCTTTTCTTGGATACCGTCAAGCGTTATGTACAAAATGGCTTGCAGACCTCCGTGTGGGGCTGACAGCCCCTGATTGACGGCTTAAATCAGTGATCCATATTGCTGCAGGCAGTGTTCTTTGTTGGGCGTACCCCAGACAGCGAGGAGCAGGCTGCCGAATTTAACTTTTTCTCTTTTTATCAGCCGATAATCTCTTGAATATGCAAAAACACCGCA
>JAHHSF010000021.1 GCA_020025375.1 Oscillospiraceae bacterium
CTCCCACGCCTCGGCCGCCGTCCTCCGGGGCGCGGGCCGCGCCATTATCCCTATGGGCATCATGCTCTGTGTCTGGTGCGTGTTCCGTATCATCTATATCACCCTCATGGTCCACCTCATCCCGGATATCACCGTGGTCTTCACCGCCTACCCCGTCACCTGGTGCATCAGCTCCATTCTCTTCCTCTTCATCCTCCGCAAAGGTGCCTGGATGGAACGGCCAAACCTCAAATCCGTGTAAATCAAACACAGCCCCCGCTTTCCATGGAAAGCGGGGGCTGTGTTTGATTTGAGGAAACTGGGGAACGCTTCTTCTGTCCTTTAGGCGAACTCCCCTACCCAGTTGCCGTTGCGGAAGATGGGGGTCTCACTGCCGTCGGCGGCGATGCCGGTAATGGAGAGGGTGGCGGTGCCAATCATAAAGTCCACATGGGTGGCGGAAATGTTGATATGGTGCTCGGCCAAAGCCTTCTCGTCCATCTCCAGGCCCCCGGTCACGCACTCGGGGAAGCCCTTGCCCAGGGCCAGGTGACAGGCGGCGTTCTCGTCGTAGAGAGTGGAGTAGAAGAGGATACCGGACTGGGCGATGGGGGAGGCGTGGGGCACCAGGGCCACCTCGCCCAGGTGACGGCCGCCCTCGTCGGTGTCCAGGATGCTCTGGAGCCGGTCCAGCCCCACCTTTGCGCCGCAGTCCACTGCCCGGCCATTTTCAAACCGAATCCAGAAATCCTCGATCATGCCGCCCTGGTAGTTGAGGGGCAGGGCGGAGTGGACGATGCCCTCGGCCCGGTCCCGGTGGGGGGAGGTAAAGATCTCCTCGGTGGGCATGTTGGGGAAGAACCAGGTGCCGTCCACGGTGGCGGCCCCGCCGCCGGCCCATATATGGCCGGGGTTCATCCCCACGGTGAAATCGGTGCCGTTGGGGTCGGTGTAGCGGAGGGCGTCAAAGGCCTTATCATTGAGCAATTTAATGCGGCGCTGGAAGGTATCGGAGTGGTCGGCCCAGTCCTGGGCCGGGTCGGCCCCATCCGCCCGGGCGGTGGAAAGGATGGCAGCCCAGAGTTTCTCCACGGCCTCCTCCTCGCCCACCCCGGGGAAAACCTTCTTCGCCCAGGCGGGGGTCGCCACGCCGCCAATACACCAGACATTCCGGCCCAGGTCCATGCCGTCGTAAAAGGACTTGCAGTCCCGGTGGGAGGCACGGGTCCAGGCGGTGAACCGGGCGGGGTCGATACCCGCCATACCGTCGGGGTCGTCTCCCTCCAGGAAGAGGAAGGCCGCGCCCCGCTGGGCAGCACCGTTGAGAAGGGCCCGCTTCCACTCTGGAACGGATTCAAACGCGGACATGGGAGCGTTGAGATAGCGGAGCCGCCCGGTAAACTGGTCGTCCCACTCCACCGTCACGTCCCCTGCCCCGGCGGCCCAGGCCTCCTCCGCCACCATGCGGGCAAAGGGGGCAGCCTCCACAGGGGCCGTAAGCTGAAGCTCCTGGCCGGGCTTGAGCGCGCAACCGGTACCAACCAAAAGCCGGGCGTAGGCCCGGAGCTGTTCCTTCAAAGACATGATAAAAACTTCCTTTCCAATTATCTTTCAGGGTATTTATGGCATTTTCCCCGCCCGGCTGAGCCGGGCGTTGGTGTAGGCCGGGTCGTAGGTCACCTCCCGACCGAACCAGGCCGGGGGCGTGAAGGCTTTGGCCTCCTCCTCGGTGGGAAACTCCACCTCGGCCACCGTCAGGGGCGCGAAGGGCGGCTCAAACACATCCAGCTCAATCACCCGCTCGCCAAAGGGGAGCTCATACCGATCCTTCCGAATCACCGCCCCGTCCGCCTTGGGGAGGAGATGTCGGTAGGCTTCCCCGGTGAGGGGCATCTCGTGCTCTTCCCGTGAGAGTAGCCCCTCCCCCTTGTAGGTGAGAAAGTAGGCCTCGTCCTTCCGCCGCACCCGAATGGCGGGTTTCGTGCACAGATACCCCTGCTCGATGCGCCGCCGGGGATACCGCTCCAGCCCCTCCGGCAGGCTGTCCACCAAAAACTTTCGTTCGATCTCCACCGTAATGCCTCCTTTTTCGCCATTGTAACACAGCGCCGAAAATCCGCGCCGCCTTCCACCCCGCGGGCCGTCACTCCCCCCTGCCGACCCCGGTTTCAGAGGCCCCACTCCGTTTTCTATAATCAGACAGCAGATGATATGCCGTCTATTCATTGCAAAAAAGGAGACGATCCCTTTCTTGAGAAAAGACGCCCTTTGTCTCTTTTCCCGGTTGCCACCAAACTCCAAATACGGTATACTGTAATGACTGTCCTTTTCACCCCCGGTGAGCCCCGGCTCTCCCACGAACATCACCTTGGAGGTCTTTGCCTGATGAAAACCCGTTCCCCCGCCCTTGCGCTCCTTTTCGCGTTCCTGCTCTCCCTTTTCTCCGGTTGTGCCGCCCTGCCGGAAGCACCCGTCATCTCCCTGGATGAGGTCCCTGCCTATGCCGGGGAGCCCTATGTGGCCATCAACGGCAACGTGCCCTATTTTACCGAGGACGACCTCACTACCGATTCCTTTGAATCCTACTCCCCCCTGGACCTGCTGAACCGTTGCGGTCCGGCCTATGCCAATGTGGGGCTGGACCTCATGCCCACCGAGGAGCGCGGCTCCATCGGCCAGGTAAAGCCCTCCGGTTGGGTCACCGCCAAATACGACTTTGTGGACGGCAAGTACCTCTATAACCGCTGCCACCTCATCGGCTTTCAGCTCACCGGGGAGAACGCCAGGGAAGAGAACCTCATCACCGGCACCCGTTCCCTGAACATCAGCGGGATGCTCCCCTTTGAAAACCAGGTGGCCGACTATGTGCAGGAGACCGGCAACCACGTTCTTTACCGGGTGACCCCCATCTTTGAGGGAAACAACCTACTGGCCTCCGGCGTGCTCATGGAGGGCTGGTCGGTGGAGGACCAGGGGGAGGGCGTCGCCTTCTGCGTCTACGCCTATAACGCCGAGCCCGGAGTGGAGATCGACTACGCCACCGGAGAAAATTGGCCGGCCCCCTCCAAGGACTCCGGCAAAAGCGAGGACGGCCCAAATTCCTCCATTTCCAATGAGGGCGGCGGAGAGGCCCTCACCTACATCGGTAACCGCAATTCCCAAATTTTTCACCGCCCCACCTGCGCCAACCTCCCGGCGGAGTCCAACCGCGTCTATTTCGACAGCAGAGCGCAGGCCGTCGCGGAGGGCTATACTCCCTGCGGCGGCTGTAAGCCCTGAAAAATTTCAAACTGCTTTCAAACAAGGCCGTCCGGTGTTTTCGGACGGCCTTGTCCTCTTCACATGCCACGCCCCTTCTCCTCATATAGATAAAGCAAGAACGACGAGGAGGGATTCTTCCATGAAATTGTTTGTGCTCAAACGAAAGATGTTCACCGCCGGAGCCTGCCTTCTGTTGGCCGCCATTATGCTTGGGGTGGTAAACCACCCCGCCATTGTGGGGGCCGCCGCCACCACCCGGCAGCTTCCCATCTACTGTGTCCAGCGGGATCAAAAAATGCTCTCCATCTCCTTTGACGCCGCCTGGGGCAACGAGGATACCCAGCAGCTCATCGACATCCTGGCCAAGTACGATATCAAAGCCACCTTCTTCGTGGTGGGGGAGTGGGTGGATAAGTACCCGGAGTCGGTGAAGGCCCTCCATGACGCAGGTCACGAGGTCATGAACCACTCCGACGACCACGCCCACTTCACCAAGCTCTCCAAGGAGCAGATGCAGGCGAACATCAACGCCTGTAACGACAAGATCGAAGCGGTCACCGGGGTGCGCCCCCTCCTCTTCCGTCCTCCTTACGGGGAGTATGACGACAACGTGGTCCTGGCAACCCGGGACTTGGGGATGGAGCCCATCCAGTGGGACGTGGACAGTTTGGACTGGAAGGACCTCTCGGCCACCGACATCACCAAGCGGGTGACCTCCAAGGTGCAGGCCGGCTCTATCGTCCTCTTCCACAACGCCGCCAAGCATACCCCGGAAGCCCTCCCGGGAATCCTGGAGTGTCTCCTTCAAGAGGGCTACACCTTTGTCCCCATCTCTCAGCTCATCCTCCCCCAGCCCTACACCATGGACCACACCGGCCGACAGCTCCCCGCCGATCCGCAGTAACCTTTTCATAACAAAGCATGGCTCTGGTCAGCGTCTGAACAGGTCCGGCAAAAAACGGACCTGTTCAGACCGCTTTTCCATTCAAAACAAGGGGAGCAGCACCCCATAGAAAAGGGCACCCAAGGCCCCGCAGGTGACCAGGGTAAGGATGGGGCTCACCTTGCACTTCCACACCATGGTCAGGGCGATGGCAAAGAAAATCAGGCTGCTACCGTCCACCATGGAAATCTTCGCCACCGACAGGCAAGCGGCGCCGATGAGGCCAATGACCACAGGCCGGATGCCGGAGAGGGCATCCTTCAGCCGCCGGTTCTCCCTGAACTTGGCGAAAGAGGCCGCCACGATGAGGCTCAGGGCAAAGGGCACCGCCAGCGTGCAAGCGGTACAGAGAATCCCGCCTCCGATTCCAAACAGGTTATAGCCCACAAAGGTGGAGGAATTGACCGCCATCGGCCCCGGGGTCATCTCAGCGATGGCCACCATATTGACGAAATCGGCGGGTGCGACCCAGCCGTTCCCCTCCACCACCTCCCGCTGAATGAAGGCCAGCACGGCGTATCCGCCCCCAAAGGAAAAGGCTCCGATTTTGAGAAAGGCTGCACAGACCTTTAGAAGCAGTTCCATCACTTCTCCCCTCCCTTTTCCCGGTGAGCGTCCACAGCCCGGACCACGGAATTGCGGACGAAAAGGCCGTACAGGGCGGCGCAGACCACTACGAGGATGGGATGGAGGCCAAAAACCGCAATGGCCACGAAGCCGAAGAGGGCCACCACCCAGTTGAAATATTCCCCGATTTTTGCAGACTTGGCCAGCTTGATGACGGCGTATAGGATGAGGGCCACCACCGCTGGACGCACCCCCTTGAAAATATTTTGAACCACCGGGTAGGACACCAGATTCTGAAAGAGCATAGCGATCAGGAGGATGATGAGGACGCTGGGGGTGGCCGCCCCTAAAATCGCGGCCACGGCCCCCTGGGCCCGGGCCACCCGGTAACCCACGAAGGTAGCCGAATTGGTCGCCAGAGGTCCGGGCAAGCTGTTTGTCAGGGAGATGGCGTCCAAAAACTCCTCGTCGGTCATCCATCCCTTGGTCTCCACCACCTCCTTTTGGATGATGGGGAGCATGGCGTACCCGCCCCCGATGGTAAAGAGGCCTATCTTAAAAAAGACCCCAAAAATCTCAAAAATCCGTTTCATATCCTGCTCCTTTGCTCTTTATGATGTCGAATGGTCTTATTTTACTCCACCTTTCCCCAAAGCGCAAGCCGTTCCCCTTGCAATCCGTCTCTCTCCCGGTGTAAAATGGAAGCACTTACACAAAGGAGGCAACCGCCATGGAGAAAATCCGCTATCCCCGCGTGCTCTGCGACCTGTCCCGTCTGCGGCAAAACGCCAAGGAGGTCACCAGCCGCTGTCACGCCGCCGGAATCCGGGTGGCCGGAGTAACCAAAGGCATCAACAGCCGCCTACCCATGGTGGAGCAATTCGTGGCGGGCGGGTGCGATCAGCTGGCCACCTCCCGCCTGGACCAGATGGAGACCCTCCGCAAGGCTTACCCAAACATCCCCACCCTTCTGGTGCGGGTCCCCATGATGAGCGAGCTGGAGGACGTGCCTCGCCTCTGCGATTACAGCCTGGAGAGCGACCTCTCCGTCCTGGAAGTTCTGGAGACGGTATGCGCCCGTCAGGAGCGCACCCACAAAGTCGTCCTCATGGCCGATCTGGGGGACCTGCGAGAGGGGTTCTGGGACCGGGACGAGCTTGTAGAAGCCGCCCTGCATGTGGAGCATCATCTTCCCCACCTGGAGCTGGCGGGAATCGGCACCAACCTGGGCTGTTACGGCTCCATCGTACCCACGGTGGAAAAGATGGAGGAACTGGCCGCCCTCGCCGGGCGCGTAGAGGCGGCCGTCGGCCGGGAGCTGGAGATCGTCTCGGGTGGCGCCACCACCTCCTTCTCCCTTGTCCACTGGGGCACGATGCCCAAGAAAATCAATCACCTGCGAATCGGGGAGGCCATCCTCCTATGCAGCGACCTGCGGAACGCCTGGGGCATCCAGGACATGACCTACCTCTCCGGCCATGTGTTCACCCTTCAGGCTGAGGTACTGGAGTGCCGCGCAAAGCCCTCCCACCCGGTGGGCAAGATCTTTATGGATGCCTTTGGCCACTTCCCCACCTACGAGGACCGGGGGATTCGGAAGCGGGCCCTGCTGGGCATTGGCAGGCTGGACGTGGGCGACTGCTTGGACCTGGTTCCCCGGGACGGAGGAGCCACGATCCTGGGGGGCTCCAGCGACCATACCATTTTGGACGTGGAGGACTGCCCCCGGCCCCTCAAGGCCGGAGATGTGATGGAGTTCGATTTGATCTACGCCACCCTGCTCTTCCTCACCGCTCATGCGGAAATGCCCATCACCTATCTCCCATAAAGCAAACAAAAGCCCGCCGCGAATCCGCGGCGGGCTTTTTCATATGTTTGAGGAGGAAACTCAGCCGTTGATAGCTTCCACGTTGTGGCAGGCCACGAAGTGGCCGGGGGTGCACTCCCGAAGCTCGGGGTCCCGCTTAAAACACTCCTCGGTGGCATAGTTGCACCGGGCGGCAAAGCGGCAACCGGGCTTGGGGTTGATGGGGGAAGAAATCTCGCCCTTAAGGATGATGCGCTCGTGCTTCTCCCGGATGCTGGGGTGAGGGATGGCGGAGAGCAGGGCCTTGGTGTAGGGGTGCAGGTTATTGGCAAAGAGCTCCTTCGCGCCGCACAGCTCCACCATCTGGCCCAGGTACATGACCATGATGTTGTCCGAAATATGCTTGACCACCGACAGGTTGTGGGTGATGAACATATAGGTCAGGCCCTTCTGCTCCTGCAGGTCCTGCATCAGGTTCAGAATCTGAGCCTGGATGGACACGTCCAGGGCGGAGACAGGCTCATCACAGACGATGAACTTGGGGTCCAAGGACAGGGCGCGGGCGATGCCGATACGCTGGCGGCGGCCGCCGTCCAGCTCGTGGGGGTAGGAATTGATGAACCGCTGGTCCAGGCCTACCACGTCCATAAGCTCCTTGACCTTCTGCTCCCGCTCCGCTTTATCGGGGCAGAGATTGAAAATCTGAAGGGGTTCGGCGATAATATCGCCTACGGACATACGGGGGTTCAGAGAGGAATAGGGGTCCTGGAAGATAATCTGCATCTTCCGGCGCAGGTCATGGAACTTCTCGTGGGAGACGTTAGTGATGTTCTCCCCCTCGAAGTAAATCTCGCCGTCGGTAGAGTCCAGCAGGCCCAGGACGGTCCGACCCAGGGTGCTCTTGCCGCAACCGGACTCGCCCACTACGCCAAGGGTCTGGCCCTTGGGAATGGAGAAGGTCACGTCGTCCACAGCGTGGAGCATCCCGGTGGCAGTCTTAAAGTATTTCTTCAGATGTTTGACTTCGATGAGCGCGCTCATTTACTGCCCCTCCTTTGCAAAGAGATGACACTTGATGATGTGGCCGGGAGAGACCTCATAGGCCTTGGGCGGCACAGTCTCACACATGGCGGTCTTATGGGGACACCGGGGGCAGAAGTTACAGCCCTGGGGCAGGTTCATGGGGTCGGGCATCATGCCGTCGATGGGGGCCAGACGGTCGGTGTCCTTCTCCAGGTCGGGGATGGCGCCGAAGAGGCCCACGGTATAGGGGTGGTGATCCTCCCCCTCATAGATGTGCTCCAGGTCGCCGTACTCCACCACCTCGCCGGCATACATGACGGCCACATGGTCGCACATCTCGGCCACGACCCCCAGGTCGTGGGTAATGAGGATCATGGAGGTCTGGAGTTCCTTCTTCAGGCGGCCCATCATCTCAATGACCTGGGCCTGAATGGTCACGTCCAGAGCGGTGGTGGGCTCGTCGGCGATGAGGAGGGTGGGGTTACAGGCCAGAGCAATGGCGATGACCACGCGCTGCTTCATGCCGCCGGAGAACTGGTGGGGATAGTCGTTGATACGCTCGGCGCTGATGCCCACCAGCTCCAGCATCTTGCAGGCCCGTTTCATTGCCTCGGCGTGGGAACACTTCTGGTGCAGACGGATGACCTCCATGAGCTGGTCGGCCACGGTCTTGACCGGGTTCAGAGCGGTCATGGGATCCTGGAAAATCATGGAGATTTTCTCGCCCCGGATCTTCCGCATTTCCTTGGCACTCTTCTTGAGGAGATCCTCCCCCTCAAAGAGAATCTCACCGGACTTGACCCGTCCGGGGGGATCGGGGACCAGGTTCATGATACCCAGGGCGATGGTGGTCTTACCTGCACCGGTCTCGCCTACCAGACCCAGGGTCTCCCCCTTATCCAGGCTGAAGCTGACCGAGTTAACCGCCTCCACGGCGCCGTCGTCGGTCTCGTAATGAATCGTCAGATTCTTAATCTCAAGCTGTTTCATGTTCTTCTTCCAACCTCCCTTATCTCTTCAGGCGGGGGTCCAGAGCGTCCCGCAGGCCGTCACCGATCAGGTTCATGGACAGAACGGCCAGGAAGATGGCAATGCCCGGGAACAGGACCATATGGGGATAGTTCTGGAAGTAAGTCCGGCCGGCGGAGAGCATGGCGCCCCATTCAGGGTTGGGGGGCTGAATGCCCAGGCCGATAAAGCTCATGGACGCGGCGGAAATGATGGCGCGTCCCACGCCCATGGAGGCCTGCACGATGAGGCCGGAGAGGGAGTTTGGCACGATGTGCTTGCCGATGATGCGGTTGTTGCTGGCACCGATGGCCCGGGCGGCCTCCACGTACTCCTGCTGCTTGATGGACAGAATGGAGGAGCGGAGGATACGGGCGTAGTTGGGGATGCTGGAGATACCAACGGCGATCATGGTGTTCACCAGACCGGGCCCCAGGGCGGCGCAGATGGAGATGGCCAGGATAACGCTGGGGATGGCCATGAGGATATCGATGATACGCATGAGAAAGTTGTCCAGCTTGCCGCCGTAGTAACCGGCAATGGCACCCATAGCGCCGCCCACGATCAGACCGATGCCCACCGAGATGATACCGATGGTGAGGGACACGCGGCCGCCGAAGAGCAGACGGCTGAAAATATCTCGGCCCACGTTATCGGTGCCGCAGAGGTGCTCCAGGCTGGGGGGCAGCATGGTGCTCATGTAGTCCTGATCGTCAAAGCCGTAGGGGGCAATGAAATCAGCGAAGGTGACCACGAGGATCATAATGATAATCAGGGCCAGGCCCAGCAGAGCCAAGTGGTTCTTCTTGAACCGGTGCCAGACCTCCTGAGCCTGGCTCTTCTTCTTGGGAGCGGCAACGGTGGCCACGGTCTGTTTCTGTTCCTTTACTTTCATTTCTTGCTCACCGCCTCACTGCCAGTTTCTTCGGTCTTTTCGGGCTCCTCTTTCTTGGCTTTCTTGCCTACATAGAGGGCCTTGATGCGGGGGTCGATAAAGGCATACAGGATATCCACCAGCAGGTTGACCACGGTGAAGGAGACGGCGATCATCAGAACGCCACCCTGGACCATGGGGTAGTCACGGGCATTGATGGAATCCACCATCAGCTTACCAATGCCGGGGATGGAAAAGATCTGCTCGGAGATAACGGCGCCGCCCAGGCCGTGACCAAACTGCATACCCAGCACGGTGATAATGGGGATAAGGGCGTTGGGCAGGGCATGACCCATGACCACCTTGAATTCGCTTTGGCCCTTGGCACGGGCGGTGCGGATGTAGTCCTGACGGACCACGTCCAGCATGGCGGAGCGGGTCTGGCGCATGACGGTGGCAGCCTGGACCAGACCCACAGTGATGGCGGGCAGGATCCAGTACTTGGGTCCGTAAAAGCCGGAGGAGGGAAGCCACTTGAGCTTCACGGAGAAGAGGATGATAAGCATCAGGCCCAGCCAAAAGGAGGGCACCGAGATGCCGGCCAAGGCCAGCACACGGGCGAAGTTATCAAAAATGGTATACTGTTTGACCGCCGATATGATACCCATGATGATGCCGATGATGGCCCCCACGATGGTACACAGGATGGCCAGCAACAGGGTGGTGGGGAAGCGGTCCAGCAACTCACTGGTGACGGGCTGCTTGGAGGTGTAGGAGGTGCCCAGGTCACCGTGGAGCATATCCCACAGGTAGCGGAGATACCGCACGGGCATGGGGTCGTTCAACCCCATCTCCTCCCGCAATTCCTCAACCTGTGCGTCGGTGGCTTCCGCGCCCAGAATCTGACGGGCGGGATCACCGGGGGTAATTGCCAGCATAAGGAAGATGATGAGCGTCACACCGATGATAACGGGAATCAGCATCAGGAGTCTCTTGCCAATATATTTTAGCACGGCTGTTGTCGGCAGCCCGCTCAGGGGCGGAGCTGCCTGCTCCTTTCTATTAGAATACAGAGGCCCAAAGGCTCATACCATACATTCTCGTGTTCTCATGTATATGAGCCTTTGGGCCATCAGGGCTTATATCACTTCTGGGCTTAGCCGAAGGTCACCTTGGACAGATCGGGGGTCTTGTCGGGGTGGAAAACAAAGTTCTGAACATTGGAGCGGACGGCAAAGATGTTGTCGGCCACAGCGATGGGGATAACAGTGTTCAGATTCCAGCATTCCTCCTGGAGAGCGGCATAAGCGGCCATACGCTCTTCCTCATTGGTGATGCCCTTAGCGGCCTTCATGCGGGCCACAAGCTCCTCGTCATCGGTAAAGCCATAGCTGGCAGTCTCCCACATACGGAAGACAGACTCGATATTACCGTCGGAGGCGGTCACGGTGGTGATGCACATGGGGGTCTGGCCGTTACCATTGTTGGTGACCAGAGTGGCGCGGTCGAGGATCTCGATCTCCACGTTCAGGCCGATGGCGTTCCACATATTGGCGACCATCTCAGCCATAGCCTGAATCTGCTGGTTCTTATAGAGCTGAAGCTTGATAACGGTGGAGGTATCAAAGCCGGATTCGGCGATGAGAGCCTTGGCACCCTCGGGATCGTACTTGGTGGGGCCGACGGCCTTAAAGCCGGTGGCGCTGTCAGGAGCCAGGCTGGAGGCCACGGTGCCGTAGCCCTTGAAGACCACCTGCACGATGGCATCCATGTCCAGAGCCATATGCATAGCCTGACGGACCTTGGGATCCTTCAGGGTGTCGAAGTTCACGCTGTTGATGACCAGGTGGTTCATGGTGGCGCTGGGGCCCTTGACGACGCTCACATCGGGGTTCTCCTCCAGGCGGACGACGTCGTCGGCGTTGATGTCAAAGGCGATATCGGCCCCACCGGTCTCCACCTCAATGGTGCGGCTGGCGGTCTCGGTGATGATGCGGAAGGTCAGGTCCTTATAGGCAGGCTTGTCGCCCCAATAGTTGTCGTTCCGGGTCAGCTCGATGCGGTCGCCGGAAGCCCAGCTGGTGACGACAAACTTGCCGGAGCCCACGGGCGCACGGCCGTAAGCGTCCTCGCCCATCTCGTTGATGGAGGTCTCGCTGACGATACCGGCGCGGCCGCTGGCCAGGACGGTCAGGGCGTTGGGATAGGCCTGCTTCAGCTTGATGTCCACGGTGTACTCGTCCACCTTAGCGGTGTTCTCACCGTCGAAGAACTCGAAGGTGGTGGCGCTCTGAGGCTTGGTGCAGGCGCGCTTGATGGTGTACACCACGTCGTCAGCAGTCAGGTCCTCGCCGGTGCTGAACTTGACGCCCTCGCGAATCTTGACCCGCAGGGTGGTGTCGTCCACCCACTCGTACTCGGAGGCCAGAGAGGGGGTGATATTGTAGCTCTCATCAGAGACGAACAGACGGTCCATCACGTGCTTATTGATCATGAAAGCGGTGACCATGTTCACGTTCTGGGGGTCCAGGCTGGAGGGCTCGGTGCTGACGGCGACCACCAGGTTGTCCTTGGCGGGGCCGCCGGGCTGCTGGGTCTCGGTGCCGGAAGTTGGCTTGTCGCTGGGAGCGGGACCATCCCCGCCGCCGCAGGCGGAGAGCAACATAAGAGCACTCATGGCCAGGGCAAGAAGTCTTGTCTTTTTCATCGTTCATTTTCCTCCTCTACGAGATAGAACTTGATATATGAATCCAGGAGAGGGGGACTCTCCTCAATTCCAAATGAAAAATGGCCGCCCGCCTTTTGCTGGCATACCACTGCGGGATGGTGGGCTTTCTTCCTTTTTCAGGAAAAAACTCCCGGGTATTTATGCTGGAACTGTCAAATTTGGTCTAGAATTATCGTTGGCATTTGTGTTTTTTATCAAGATACACCAACTTTCGTGAACTGTAAAGTAGAAAATGAAACCCTTCATTCGAAGAGAAATGCATTTTTTTGCTATAAAAACATATTTTCAAATAAAAAAGCAAAAAATTTATGAATTTTTATTGTCCAATTCGTGGTATTCCAATTTTTCGTTTCCACCGTTTCTCCCCTTGATTTTCCTCCTTCCCCCATGTAATATGAAAGCATCCGTACAAGAAAAATGGAGGGATTTCTGTTGAAAAAGGCACTTTTGACCAAAATCGAGGAACTTGCACCCGGCTTGTGTGACCTGTCTGACCACATCTGGTCTCATCCCGAATTGGGATTCCAGGAGCATGAGGCCTGCCGGGTTCTCACCGAGCGGCTGAAAGCCGACGGCTTTACCATTGAAATGGGCGTGGGCGGGTTGGAGACCGCCTTCCGCGCCACCTATCAGCACGGCGAGGGCGGCCCCTCCATCGGCCTGCTGGCCGAGTACGACGCCCTGGCGGGCATGGGCCACGGGTGTGGTCACCATATGCAGGGCCCCACCCTGCTTCTCTGTGCCGAGGCCATCCAGGCCCTGGTCACTGACAAGCCCTACCGCCTGGTCTTCTACGGCACTCCTGCCGAGGAGATCGCCCCTGCCAAGCAGACCATGTGGGACAACGGCTGCTTCCGTGACATCGACGTGGCTCTTATGACCCACGGTTCGGTGAACACCGCCTGCGATGAAAGCTCCCTGGCCAGCATGAACTATACGGTCACCTTTCACGGCACCGCCGCCCACCCCGGTCTTTTCCCGGAGCGGGGCCGGAGCGCCTTCGGCGCCCTCCAGCTGGCCTTCCACGGCATGGACCTCATGCGGGCCCATGTTACCGATGACACTCGCCTCCACTACTCTTGCCTGGACGGCGGCACGCCTCCCAACGGTATCCCCGCTGAGGCCACCGGCAAGTTCCTCCTCCGTTGCCGCAACTCCTTTACCTATCTGAAGGAGGTTCGGGAGCGGTTCTACAAAATCATTGAGGGGGCTGCCCTCATGACCGGCACTACTTACGACATTGACGACGGCATGATCTGGCCCAACAAGATTCCCGCCCTGGTGCTCAACAAGAACGTCATGGAGAACGCCGCCGCAGTGGACTGCCCCGAGATCGCCCCTCCCCGCGTCCGCACCGGCACCACCGACTTCGCCGCCGTGCTCCAGCACGTCCCCGGCACCTGCCTGCGCATCAAGATGGTGGATGCCCCCATCACCTCCCACACCCCCGAGTTCACCGCCGCCGGCAACACCGCAGGGTGCCACACCGCCATTCGCAAGGCCGCCGAGGCCCTGGCCGGAACCTGCTGGGACCTCATCCACGACCCCGAGCTTCTGCCCGCCATCCAGGCCGACTACTATCCCCGGCAGAAGGCCCAGCAGTAAATCTACAAAAAAAGCGTGCCTTCCCAAGGGGTGCGTTCCATAAGGAAGTTTTTTGAGAGATACGGTACAGTTCTGTTTTGGGC
>JAHHSF010000022.1 GCA_020025375.1 Oscillospiraceae bacterium
GGGCGGTGCGGATGGGGCTTACCCCGTTCAGGGGGCCTTTGCGGGTCAGGCGGAGAAGGCCTTCCCCGGTGCCGACCTGACAGCCAGCCTCCCGCAACAGGTTGGTGACGGGGATCAGATGGCTGGGGTCTACCCCCTCCAGCTCCACCGAACCCCCCGCCGCCGCTACGGCGGCCAGATGGGTACAGGCCACGATTCGGTCCCCCATGACGGTGTACTCCACCCCATGGAGGGGTTGGCCGCCCTGAACGGTGATCACCGGGCTACCCGCCCCAAAGACCTTGGCCCCCATAGCCCGCAGGAAGTTCTGCAGATCTACGATTTCTGGCTCCTGGGCGGCGTTGGTGATGGTGGTGACCCCTTCGGCGGCCACGGCGGCCAGCATGGAGTTCTCCGTGGCACCCACACTGGGGAAGGAGAGAGCGATGTCCCCGGCCCGGAGGCGGGTTGCCTGGCAGAGCAGGCCCTCTGGCCCCTCCTGAATCTCGGCTCCCAGCGTACGAAGGGCGGCAAGATGGAGGTCGATGGGCCGTGGTCCCAGCTCACAGCCGCCGGGATAGCTCAGGATGGCCCGGCCGGTCCGGCCCAGGATGGCCCCCAGAAAGAGGACGGAGGAGCGCATCTCCCGCATGAGTCCGTCTGGAATCTCCTGCCGGGCGAGGGAACCGGCGTCCACCGTGACGGTCTCCCCCTCCTGGGTCACGGTACAGCCCAGATGGTCCAGAATGGAAAGGGAAGCCCTCACGTCGGAGAGGGGCGGACAGTTGTGGATGACGCTCACCCCGGGGCAAAGCACCGCGGCAGCCAGGATGGGCAGGGCGCTGTTCTTGGCCCCGTGGACGGTGAGACGGCCCTCCAGGGGCCGTCCGCCGGAGATGGTAAAAATGCTCATGGTCTCGCCCTCCGCAATTCAGGTTTTCATCCCATCCTATGCGGAACGCGGGAAATGGTCAGCAGAGCAGGCCCAAAAGGGTGGTGTAGATACGCTCGTTGGCATCGGGGGTCCCCAGAGCCTGGAGGGCGGCCCGCATCTTGGCCCGCTCCCCCTCATCCGCCAGCAGGCGGGTGATCTGGTCGTAGAGGACCTGACCGGAGCAGTCCTTTTCCGGCAGGAGCAGAGCGCCTCCCGCCTGGGCCAGGACCTGGGCATTCTTGGTCTGGTGATCCCCGGTGACATTGGGGGAGGGGACCAGGATGCAGGGCTTGGCGATGGCGGACAGCTCGGCGATGGTGGAGGCCCCGGCCCGGCAGAGGACCAGGTCGGCCGCCGCCATCACAGTGGGCATATCGTAGATATACTCCCGAATCTCCAGGCCGTCGGGCAAAGCGCCCACGGACTGGGTCAGAGTGGAAAAGTTCCGTCCTGCCCCATGGATGTGTCGGAAGGGGGCACCGGCGGTCTTTTCCAGGGCAAAGACCTCGCCCACATAGCGGTTCATCACTGCGGCGCCCAGACTGCCCCACACCGAGACCACCAGGGGCCGGTCGTCGGTCAGGCCCAGAGCGGCCCGGGCCTCAGAGCGGGTGTAGCGGAAGAAGTCCCCCCGCACCGGGGTGCCGGTGACGGTGACCTTTTCCGGGTGCTCGTAGTGCTTCCGGCTTTCCTCAAAGCCCACCATCACCACATCGGCCACCTTGGACAGGGCCTTGGTAGTCAGGCCGGGGAGGGCGTTGGACTCGTGGACGGCGGTGGGGATGCCTCGGGCTGCCGCCGCCTTCACCAGGGGGAAGGAGGCGTAGCCGCCGGTGCCCACCACCAGGTCGGGCTTGAAGTCGTCCAGAATGGTGTTGGCCTGTTTCTTGGAACGGTTCAGGTTGACCACGGTGTTCAGATTGTGCTTGATGGCGGCGGGGGAAAAGGAGCGGTAAAAGCTGCTGATGGTTACGGTCTTGATGTCGTAGCCCTCCTTGGGGACCAGGCGGGTCTCCATGCCCCCATCCGCCCCCACAAAGAGGATCTGACAGCCGGGGTGCCGCTCCTGAAAGAGCTTCGCCAGAGCCACGGCGGGGTTGATGTGTCCGGCGGTGCCGCCGCAGGTAAAGAGAATGTTCATAACATACACCCTTTTGTAGGAATAAGATTTTAATCTTGCTTGGGAGCGGGAATTTGCCTGGAGACACTCAATATAATGCCCATTTCCATAAGCTGGATCATGAGGGCGGTGCCTCCGTAGGAGAAGAAGGGCAGGGAGATGCCGGTGACGGGGAAGAGGTTGGTGACCACGCCGATGTTCAGAAAGACCTGGAAGGCCAGCAGGGTGGTGATGCCCACCACCAGCAGGGCCCCGAAACGGTCCCGGGCGTGGAGGGCGATCCAGTAGCCCCGCAGGATGAGCAGGGCGAAGAGAAGCAGGACGATGGCCGCGCCGATGTAGCCCAGCTCCTCACAGACGATGGCAAAGACGAAGTCGTTATGCTCCTCGGGCAGATAGAGGAATTTCTGGCGGCTCCGGCCCAGGCCCAGGCCCAGCAAGCCTCCCGAGCCGATGGCGTAAAGGGACTGGATGGTCTGATAACCGCCATCCTTGGGATAGGACCAGGGGTCCCGCCACAGGTCGATACGCTTGGTCATGTAGTCGGTGGTGGTGATGATGAGGGTCAGACCGGCCACCATCAGGCTTCCTCCGCCCACAAACCAGCCCAGGCGTATGCCTGAGGCGAAGAGGACGGCCGCCCCGGCCACCAGAATGAGGATGGTGCCCGACATGTGAGGCTCGAATTTCATCAGGACCACGATGAGGAGCAGGATGGCGCCGTAGGGGACGAGTTCCAGGAAGCCGATTCGCTTCAAAAAGACCATGAGCCGCCCGTAAAAGGTGCGGGTGTCCCATTTCTTGGGCCGTTTCAATTTCATCTCGCTGTCCCGCTTGGAGAGCCGGGCTGAGAAGTAGAGGACCACCCCCACTTTGGCAATCTCCGAGGGCTGGAACTGGGGGATGGGGCCGATGGACCGAATCCAGCGGCGGGCATTGTTACGCTCCACACCGATGCCGGGGATGAGGACCAGCACCAGCAGAAGGATGGAGAAGCCAAGGATAAAGACCGACATCCAGCGGAGCTGCTGATAGTTGAGGCGTGAGGTAAGGTACATGATAAAGACCCCGGCCACGGCGAAGAGAAATTGCCGCTTGGCATAGTAGGTGGGGTCGTGCTTGGAGAGCTCCTCGTAAAAGGCGGTGGCCGAGGAGGCCGAAAAGACCATGATAAGGCCAAAGCCCAGCAGAAGGAGGGTGAGGGTGAAGAAGGGCAGGTCGATGGGCCCCTTGGCCCACTGCTCCTCCAGGGTCAGGTCGCGTTTGGCTTTTGCCATGGGCCGCGGGCCCCCTTTCCATAGAAGGTAACGTTCAAATCAGCGCAGGAAGCGGTCATAGACCCCGGCGAAGGCCAGCAGACAGGCGGCCAGGGTAATGGCGGAAAAGGTAGCTACCACCCGTATCTCACTCCACCCGCACATCTCAAAGTGGTGATGGAGGGGGGCCATCTTGAAGATGCGTTTGCCATGGGTGGCTTTGAAATAGGCTACCTGGATGATGTCGGACAGGGTTTCGGCGATATAGATGATACCCACCGGAATAAGAATGAGAGGCATATCATAGGCGAAGGCCAGGCCGCACACCATGCCGCCCAGGAAGAGGGAGCCGGTGTCCCCCATAAAGACCTTGGCGGGGTGGAAGTTATAGAAGAGAAAAGCCATCAGCCCGCCCGCCAGGGCGGCGGCCAGCAGGCCAATGGTCATATAGCCCCAGACAGCGCCCACGGCGGCGTAGAAGGCCATGACGGGGAGGGTTACCGAGGCGGCCAGACCGTCTACCCCGTCGGTGATGTTCACGGCGTTCACGGTGCCCACGATGACGAGGGTGGCAAAGACCATATAGACCGGCCAGGGGAGGGGAATGGAGGCACCCACAAAGGGAACGTAGAGGTTGGGGGTCAGATGCCCGCCGTGGCGGAGCAGGGTGGTAAAGGCGATGGCCGCCGCCAGCTGAAGCAGAAACTTCTGGGGGGCGGTAAGACCGGTGTTCTGGTGCTTGGCCACCTTGGCGTAGTCGTCCACGAAACCGATGAGGCCGAAGACCAGGGCGAAGAGCAGGACAAAAAGGGGAGCGGGGTTGGCTGCCAAATCACGGACACAGAGGGCCACCAGGGCCACGCCGGTGCCCACGATGAACATAATGCCCCCCATGGTTGGGGTGCCTTGCTTGCTTATGTGCCAGGTGGGACCGTCCTCTTTGATCGCCTGGCCCGCCTTCAGACGGCGCAGGGTTGGAATGAGGAACCGGCCCAGAAGCAGGGTAAGGAAAAAAGAGACGAGGAAACCGAGCATCAACCGTGTGATAGGCATATTGAACCTCCGAAGTTTTGTACTTCTTTCTTAGTGCTTTGCAATAAAAAAGCCATGCGGCCATCCCGGGTCAGGCCTTAGATTTCAGCCGTGGTCGGGACGGACCATATACCGTAAAAACAGTTCAAAACTATTTTTTATTATTTCTGGAAGTAGGCGGCGATCTCTTCCCGCTCATCCAGTGGAAGAATCTGTCCCTTCACTTCCTGATAGGTCTCGTGGCCCTTACCGGCGAAAAGGAGAACGTCCCCCTCCTTCCCCTCGGCCAGGGCAGCTCGGATGGCCTCCTTTCGGTCTGGGATGAGGCGGTACTTGCCACCGGAGCGTTCCATACCGGGGAGCATATCGGCTAGAATGGCCTCCGGCTCCTCGTTCCGGGGATTGTCGCTGGTGAGGAAGGTGAGGTCGGCCAGCTTGCCGGCAATCTCTCCCATGATGGGACGCTTGGTCTTATCCCGGTTGCCGCCGCATCCCACCAGGCAGAGGAGCCGTCCCGTGGTAAAGGGACGCAGGGAGGTGAGGGCGTTTTCCAAAGCGTCCGGGGTATGGGAGTAGTCCAGAATCACGGTGTAGGCGGCAGGGGTGGAGACCACCTCCATCCGTCCCTTCACGCCCTTGGCGTGGGAGAGGGCCTCCAGCGCCCGGGGCAGGGGGATGCCAAGCTGGATGGCAGAGGCAATGACCGCCAGAGCGTTGTAGACCGAAAATTTTCCGGGGATGTGCAGGATGGCCCGGCCGAGGCCGCACGGGGCCAGGGCCTCGAACTGGATGTGGTCGGGGAAAAGCTTGGGATTTTCAGCAGTGAGGTCGGCCTCCTGCCGGTGGACGGCATAGGTGAAGGCGGGGATGGAGACCTGCTGCTTGTAGAGACGGCCGGTCTCATCGTCCAGGTTGAGAATGGCCAGGTCGGCCTGCCGGAAGAGAAGGGCCTTGGCCTCCCGGTAGGCCTCCATGGTGCCGTGATAGTCCAGGTGGTCCTGGGTCAGATTGGTGAAGATGGCCTGGGCAAAGCGGAGCCCTGCGGTGCGGTGCTGGACCAGGGCGTGGGAGGAGACCTCCATCACCACATGGGTGCACCCCGCATCCGCCATCCGGCGGAAGAGGGCTTGGAGCTCATAGGATTCCGGGGTGGTGCGGTGGGCCTCCAGCTCAAGGGAACCCACCATGTTCCGATTGGTGCCGATGAGACCCACAGGGGTGCCCAGGCACTCCTCCAGCAAGTTTTTCAGCAGGGTTGTGGTGGTGGTCTTGCCGTTGGTACCGGTGACGGCGATGAGGGTCATCTTCTCGGCTGGGTGGCCAAACCAGTTGGCCGAGACCAGGGCCAGGGCCAGACGGGCATCGGGGACCACTACCCAAGGGCCCTCCTCGTGGGGGGGCGTTTCACACAGGATGGCGGCCGCGCCCTTTTCCAGAGCGGCGGAAATGAATTCATGTCCGTCCCGGACCGCCCCCCGCAGAGCGGCGAAAAGGCCGCCGGGCTGGGTCTGACGGGTATCATAGCTAATGGAGCCGATCTCGGTCTCCAGGTCGATGTGGGCGGTGGAGACCTCCACGCCCTTTAGCAGGTCCTTCAGCTTCAAGGTAAACACTCCCAATTAATCATAAATGGTATTATCCGCGAATCTCACTTCCACCACGGTGCCCAGGGCGACCTGAGCGCCGGGGGCCACGGATTGACTGCCCGCCACGGTGGAGGAGGTGTAATAGCCAGTTGCGCCGGTGGCCTTCATATACAGGCCGACTTTGGCGAGAGCTTCTCGGGCGGCCTGGGGGGCCTTGCCGGTCACGTCGGGAACGGTAACGGCCTCGTCGGGCTTGGTGCCGCCCAGGTAGAGAACGATTTCGCTGCTGCCGGGGACGGTGGCTCCGGCGGCGGGGATCTGGTCGGTGACAGCGGTGCCGTCCCCCACGGTGCGGTAGGTGAGGCCTGCCTTTTTCAGCAGGCGCTCGGCCTCTGCCAGGGGGAAGTCGGTGACCTTGGGCACCATGGTGTCTACGCCGGAGAGTTCGCCCTCGGTATACTGCTTCTCCACCCCCATGTGGTCCAGGATGTCGGCCAAGAGCTGGCCGGCGATGGGGGCGGCCATGCCGCCGCCCGAAATGAACTGGCCGTTGGGGGTGTAGCTGCTTTCGGGGGAGGCGGTCTTGGGGCTGTCCAGCGCCACCAGGACAATGACCTTGGGGTCGTTGGCAGGAGCGAAGCCCAGGAAGGAGACCACGTACTCGCCCGCTACCAAGGTCTGGGAGGTGCCGGTCTTGCCACCGATACGGTAGCCGGCCACATAGGCGTTTTTGCCGGTTCCCTCGCTCACCACCCGCTCCAGGATGGTACGGGTGCGCTCCGAGGTCTGCTCACTGATGACCTGGCGTACCTCGGTAGTCTCCACATGCTTGATGACGGTGCCCTCCTCGTCCACGATGGAGTCCAGCACGTGTGGGGTGAGGAGATGGCCGCCGTTCACCACAGCGGAGGTGGCGCAGAGCATCTGCAGGGGGGTGACGGTGAGCCGCTGACCGAAGGAGGCGGTGGCCAGAGAGGAGATGCCTTCCTCGCTGACGAAGAAATCCTCGTCCCAGACCACGCTGCCGGACTCGCCCTGCATATCTATCCCGGTGAGGTTCAAAAAGCCGAAGTCCCGGAGATACTGGTAGAAGGTCTCGGCCCCCAGCTTTTGTCCGATGGCGATGAAGGAGGGGTTGCAGGAGTTCATCACGGCCTCGGCCAGGGTTTGGCTCCCATGGCCCTGCCGCTTGTGACAGCGGATGGTGTGTCCGGCGATATTAACCGAGCCGGAGCAGTAGAAGGTGTCGTTCTCGTTCACCACGCCCGCTTCCAGGGCGGAGGCCAGGACCACCGACTTGAAGGTGGAGCCGGGCTCATAGGTGTCGTTGACCGCCTTGTTTCGCCACTGGGTGTTCCGGGCATTGGCCACGGCGGCGTTGTATTCCTCCTCGCTCACCGAGGCATCCTCCTTCAGCAGGGCCAGGCCCTTTAGAAGGTTTTCGTCATAGATGGCGCTGGGGCTGTTCAAATCGTAGGTGGGGGCGTTGGCCCAGCCCAGAATGGCCCCGGTGTTGGGGTCCATGGCGATGGCGAAGCCGCCCTTTTGGGCATCGGCGTTGGCGATACCCTCGGCCAGGGCCTTTTCGCAGTAGTGCTGGATGGTGGCGTCCAGGGTGAGGTGGAGGTCGTAGCCATCCAGGGCGTCGATGTAGTTTTCGTAACGGTAAAGAAGCTCGGTGCCCGCCCCGTTTTTGGCGGTGACCACCCGGCCCACCTCGCCGGAGAGCTCCTCCTCGTACATGGCCTCCAGGCCGTAGGCTCCCTTATTGTCGGCGTTTACGAAGCCGATGACCTGGGCGGCCAGAGTGGAATAGGGATAGTAGCGCTTGGTGGTGGGCTGGACCACGATGCCGGGGGAGAGCTTGTTTTCCGTGATAAACTCCCGCACCCGGGAGGAGACCTCCTCCTCGGTCTTCTTGGCTACCACTTCATAGGCGGAGTTGGTCTTGGCCAGCCGGGCCAGAAGGTCGTCCTTTGGGGTCCCCAGAATCTCAGAGAGGCCCTGGGCGATGAAGTCGTTGGTTGGCTCGGGATAGTTGGGGTAGGGCTTTCCCTTCTCCTTGGCGGTCTCCACCTTTTTGGCGTAGTCGGCCTGGAGCTTCCCCACGTCCCGGGGGGAGAGGATGATGTCGTGGACGGTGGCCGAGATGGCCAGGATGTTGCCCTGACTGTCGTAAATGACCCCGCGCTTGGCGGCTACGGCCTTATCTCCGGTTTGCTGCTCGATGGCCTTTTGCTCGTAGAACTCATGGTCCAAAATCTGCAGGGTCCAAAGCTTCCAGAGCAGGGGAAGAAAAATCAAAACGCCGAAAAGCACCATGAGAAACATGGTGCGGCGAAAGATGGTTCGGTTGGCGCGACGGTCGCCGTCGGGTCGCTGAAAGGGACGGATATTATCGGCCATAGCAGTCCTTTCTGTGGGAAAAGGGCGCAAGAAATATTAGATTTCTTCCGCCCTTCCGTACACGTTATCCTTCTTGAATGCTGATGATATGGTATGCGCCGGTTACCGAAAATATGAGGTGGCCTTGTGAAACAGGTCCCCAATGGTTTCGGCCAGGGTGGCGGTGGCGCTCTCGTCCTCGTAGACTACCACACTGTCGCTCCCGGAGAGGTCCATGTAGAAAATCTGGCTCTCCTGGGGTTTGACCATCCGGCCATCGGCGGTGACGCTGGATTCGATGCTGTTCAGGTCAAAGGCCAGCTCGTACTGAGCCAGCAGACGGGATTCCTCGGTCTTGAGGGCAGCGTATTCCCCCCGCAGGGCCACCACGTCGTTGGAGAGGGTGGTGAGCTGGGCGTAGCTAAAGAGGACAAGAGCGGCAAAAAAGGCTACGGCGATGGCTCCCGCTACGGCAAAGAGAGAGACTTGGCCGGCCTCACGAACCTGGACGCGGGGGCGGGCGGCGGCCCGTTCCCGGGGGAGGACCCGGGGCCGAGCGACTTCGCTGCCGCCGGGGACCCGGACGGCGTTGCCCTCGTAATGGGGGTCGTAGGCCAGGTTACCGTAGCTGCTGTATCGGATCTTGCGAGCCGCTTCTGCCATGTGGAACACTCCAATCTCTCAAAACAAATGTCAGGTCTTTTCCGCAACCCGGAGCTTGGCGCTCCGGGCACGGGGGTTGGCGGCCAGTTCTTCCTCCCCGGAGACGATGGGCTTCCGGGTGAGGAGCTTGACCTGGGGGGACTTCCCGCACACACAAACCGGAAAATCCGGGGGGCAGGTACAGCCGCGGGCCATATCGGCCATGGAACTTTTTACGATTCGATCCTCCAGGGAGTGGAAGGAGATGACGGCCAAGCGACCTCCGGGGGCCAGGTGGGGGACAGCGGCGCGCATCATGGCATCCACGGCGGCCAGCTCGTCGTTGACGGCAATGCGGATGGCCTGAAAGGTGCGCTTGGCGGGGTGTTGCTTCTCCCTCAGGGCGTGGCCCGGCATGGCGCTTTTGATTACCTCCACCAGTTCCAGGGTGGTCTCGATGGGCTTGTCCGCCCGGCGGCGGAGGATGGCGGCGGCGATGAGGCCGGCGTACCGCTCCTCTCCATACTGGCGGATGATGCGGGAGAGCTCCTCCTGAGGCCAGCTGTTTACCACCTCATAGGCGGTGAGAGAGGCGCTCTGATCCATCCGCATATCCAGGGGGGCATCCGCCATGTAGGAAAAGCCCCGGCTGGCGTCGTCCAGTTGGGGGGAAGAGACCCCCAGGTCGAAGAGCATCCCATCGATGGGCGGATCACCCAGACCGGCCAGGAGGGTATCCAGGTGGTGGAAGTTGCCGTGGACCAGAGTGACCTTGTCCATATAGTCGGCCAGCTTGACCTGGGCAGCGTCGATGGCGGCCTGGTCCCGGTCGATGCAGATGAGACGGCCGGTGGTCAGGCGCTTTGCGATTTCCAGGGAGTGGCCCGCCCGGCCCAGGGTGCCGTCCAGGTAAGTGCCCTCTGGGCGGATGTTCAGGGCTTCGATGCACTCATCCAGCAGGACGGAGCGGTGAGTAAATTCATGTTCCATATCAGAAATCCAAACTCTCCATAAAGGCGGCCATTTTCTCCGGAGTCATCTCTTCTTCGGCCTCTTTCCACTTTTCAGCACTCCAGATCTCGGCCCGGTTATGGACGCCGATAATGACGGCCTCCTTTTCCAGACCGGCGTACTGGCGCAACCGCTGGGGGAGGACGATGCGGCCCTGGGAGTCCGGCTCACACTTCACCGCGTTGGCAAAGAGGGGGCGCATGACCCGGGACTGGCTCATGGGTAGGGAGGCGAACTTCTCGGTAAACACGTTCCAACTCTCCATGGGGTAGACCGCCAGGCAGGCGTCGATTCCCATGGTGAGGTAGAAGGTGGCCCCCAGCTCCTCCCGAAGCTTGGCGGGGATGAAAAGCCGTCCTTTCGCGTCGATGTTATGCTCATAGGTCCCAGTCAAGGCGGCTTCCCCCCTTTCCTCCACTTTGCAGGGAAAAGGCTCTACTTTCCCCCACTTTGCCCCACTTTGTTTTTTAGTATATCATCTTGTAACCAAATTGCAATAGTTTCACGGAAATTTTTTAGAAAGAAATCCTTGGAAAATCAAAGTATTTCCATTGTTTCACGAAGAAAAACAAATGTTCTGCCAGGGGAAAGATTACAAAAAGAAGCTATTTTGTAAGAAAATGAAAATAGGCCACAAGATATGGGAAGTTTATGGAAAGGTTCCCCGCACGGTGGCGCGGCCGGCTGGTGGACGGTGCGGTAAAAGCGGCACAGATGAAGTACACCTCCTGGATATTGTCATAAGAAAGGTTTCGCTCCACCCTGGTTCGTACCATCAATGTTATTCTCGTCTCTCTGGATTAGGGCAAAACAAGACCCTCTGAGGCTTATTTTGCCGCAGAGGGTCCCATTTAGGTTGGAAAAATTGCCCTTTTTTCAAAAAAGTCAAATTAGTTTGCGGCCGGGGCGGCAATGGCCTCGGCCACCCGAATTCCGTCCACGGCGGCGGAGACGATGCCACCGGCGTAGCCGGCCCCCTCCCCGCAGGGGTAAAGGCCGGGAAGCCCCAAGGATTGGAAGTTCTCTCCCCGAATGAGCCGCACGGGGGAGGAGGAGCGGGTCTCCACTCCGGTCAAAAGAGCGTCGGGCATGGCAAAGCCGTGGAGTTTCCGGTCAAAGAGGAGCAAAGCCCCCCGGAGGGTATCCAGCACATAGCCGGGCAGGGTGCCATCCAGACTGCCGGGGTGCACCCCGGGAAGATAGGTGGGCTGCACCGCGCCCAGCTTAGTGGAGGGCAGGCCTTGAAGAAAGTCCCCCACCCGCTGGGCCGGGGCTGTGTAGTCCCCGCCTCCCAGGCGGAAGGCGGCCTCCTCCCAGCCCTGCTGGAACGCCATCCCCGCCAGAGGGTGGGCAGAGCCGAAGTCCCCGGGCCCTACCCCCACCAGAAAGCCGCCGTTGATGTTCTCCCCGTCCCGGGCCCGGAGGCTCATTCCGTTGGTGACCAGCCGGCCTTTTTCCGAGGCGGCGGCCACCACCTGGCCCCCGGGGCAGACGCAGAAGGTGAAGGCGCTCCGGCCGTTGGGCAGGTGACAGGCCAGCTTGTAGTCGGAGGGGGGGAGTTTTTCCCAGGCGGGACCGTACTGGGCGGCGCTCACCAGGGCTTGGGGATGCTCAATTCGAACCCCGATGGCAAAGGCCTTCTGCTCCATGGTCACTCCCTGGGCGTGAAGCGCCCGGAAGGTGTCCCGGGCCGAGTGGCCGGGGGCCAGTATGAGGGCGTCGGTCCGCAGGTCATACGAACCATCGGGGCCGGCCACCTGGGCCCCGATCAGACGGCCGTTTTCCACCAGAAGGCCGGTGAGCTTATGGCCAAAGCGGACCTCTGCCCCCAGGGCGAGCATCTCCTCCCGGATATTCTTTACCACGTCACGAAGCACGTCGGTGCCCACATGGGGCTTGTGGGACCATAAAATGTCCTCAGGTGCGCCGTTTTCCACAAGGGTGTGGAAAACGGTTCCCAAACGCCCGTCGTGGGTGCCGGTGGTGAGCTTGCCGTCGGAGAAGGTGCCCGCGCCCCCCTCGCCGAACTGGACGTTGGAGTTTTCATTGAGTTCCCCACCCTGCCAGAAGGAGGCCACGTCCCGGCTCCGCTCCTCCACCGGGCGGCCCCGCTCCAGGACGATGGGGCGCAGTCCCGCCCGGGCCAGAAAGAGGGCGGCGAAAAGGCCGGCGGGGCCCAACCCCACCACCACGGGAGGAAGGGAGGAGGACCGTGTCACTTCGGGGAAGGCGTAAGGGTCCGGCTGATGGACCGTAGCCTTGCCCCCGGCCCGGCGGGCAGCCGCTTCCTCATTGGAGAGGGAGCAGACCACTGTGCAGACGTAGTGGACGTCGGATTTTTTGCGGGCGTCGATGGATTGACGCACCAGGGTAAAGGCGGTGAAGTCATTCGGGGAGACCCCAAGAAGCTTTGCCGCCTTTCTTTTTAATTGTGTCAGGTCCCCGTCGATAGGCAGGGCCAGATTGGAAAGTCTGAGCATTGTCATCACCTGTGGAAAGTCTACCATACCCTTGCCCCGCTGGCAAGAAAAAGAGGCCATTCTCGCCAGGACAGGGGGAAATCCAGGGGGGCGAGACCGAATTCCCGCCCCTCGGGGTGGAAAAAGCGGTGGTGAACTGCTAGAATGTGGGCAGAAAGGAGATGCTTGGCATGACGCAGAGCTTCGGTGACAGACTGAAAAAATACCGCCAGGACCGGCGGCTGACCCAGCAGGAGCTGGCCGACAAGGTAGGGGTGAGCAATAAGACGGTCTCCCGGTGGGAGAGCGAGGGGGGGTATCCCGACGTGCCCGTGCTGGTGCCCTTGGCCCGGGCTCTGGGTGTGACGGTGGACGACCTGCTGGATGGGGAGAAGCCCGTGCGGACCCTGGGCAAGGCCGACTGGCAGAGTCTGCTCTCTTTTGCCTTCGCACTGGGGGGCGGGGTCCTTTTTTTCCTCTTTGATCTGTTCATGCCCGGCATTTTGTGCTATCTTGGCTACCTTGGGTGTATGGCCTATGGGGTCTATCTCCAGAAGTACTATACGTTCCACAGCAAGTGGTTTTTTGTGGGAAACTGCGTGATGAATTTTTCAGTAAATATATTGCTGGCCGGTCAGTTGTGTGCCTTTTTGGCCAGCGGCTCCATCATGCTTCTGGTGGATATGGTGGATAGGTTCGGTTTGAGCAGGGATATTACGGTGGCGGCTTTGATAGGAACCCTTGTCCTCGGGGCGGCGGCCACCGCCCTGACCCAGCATTTAATTTGGAAATGGTACGGCGGGGAAAATCTGCCACGGCTGACCCTGACATGCGTACCCTGGGAGTGGCGCAACCTGTTTCTCTTTGCCATCCCGGTCCTGTCCACCCTCTTTTGGGTGGCCTACGGCGGGGAGGAGCCCTTCCCGGCCTGGGCCTATGTCCATCAGAAAACCCTCTTCTTCGGTCTGCTGGCCATATTAGCCCTGACCGGCGTCCTGCTCTATTGTAAGAAGGGCCGCCGGGGACGGCTGGCCTTGAGCCTTTTCCTCTGCACCCTCTGCGCCGTGCAGGGCGGGTGGGGCGAGCTCCGCCGGGCACTCTCCCTCAAGCGGGGCGGTCTGTGGCCCTGGGACTCGCAGATGAATGAGACCCTTTACGCCGCCTTCCGGGAACTGACCGCCCCCCAGGTGGCCCTGGGCGCCGTGGTCCTGGTCATTGCTCTCCTGGGCGGTCTGTTCCGTTTTGCTGTGAGGGAGAAAAAGGAAGAGGAGAGAGAAGCGTAACCATGTGATATAAGTGGGGCATCTCAGAGAAAAAGAGACTGGTGCTCCCCACCGCATAATAGAACAAGAGGAGCTGCCCTGCGTCAGCAGGGCAGCTCCTCTTGTTCTGTTGCCTTAATATGCAATTCCGTGCCAAAGCATAGCTTCTGCCACTTTCAGGAACCCGGCGATGTTGGCACCG
>JAHHSF010000023.1 GCA_020025375.1 Oscillospiraceae bacterium
TGGGGGAGGGCATCAGACCCTTGGGGCCCAGGACCTTACCCAGACGGCCAACCACGCCCATCATGTCGGGAGTGGCGACAACCACGTCATAATCAAACCAGTTTTCCTTCTGGATCTTCTCGACCATGTCCATCTCGCCGACGAAATCAGCGCCGGCGTTACGAGCGGCCTCAGCCTTATCGCCCTTGGCGAAGACCAGCACGCGCTGGGTCTTGCCGGTGCCGTGGGGCAGAACGATAGCGCCGCGGACCTGCTGGTCGGCGTGGCGGGAGTCAACGCCCAGCTTCACGGGAAGCTCGACGGTCGCGTCGAACTTGGCGGGGGCGGTCTTTACCACCAGGCCCAGGGCCTCGGTGGCATCGTACAGATTGGTGCTGTCGATCTGCTTGGCACCATCGATGTATTTCTTACCTCTGCTCATTACTTAAACCCTCCTTGCTTACTCGCCCACGACGACGCCCATGGAACGGGCGGTGCCGGCGATCATGCTCATAGCGGCGTCGATATCGGCAGCGTTGAGGTCGGGCATCTTGATCTCAGCAATCTTGCGGACGTCCTCTTTGCTGATGGTGGCAACCTTGGTCTTGTTGGGAACGCCGGAGGCGGTCTCCAGGTTGCAGGCCTTCTTGATCAGCACGGCGGCGGGGGGGGTCTTGGTGATGAAGGTGAAGGAGCGGTCGGCATAGACAGTGATGACCACGGGGATGATCATGCCCATGTCGTTCTTGGTGCGCTCGTTGAACTCCTTGGTGAAACCGGCAATGTTGATGCCGTGCTGACCGAGGGCCGGGCCGACAGGGGGAGCGGGAGTCGCTTTGCCGGCGGGAATCTGAAGCTTGACGTATCCTACGACTTTCTGTGCCATAGTAAAGGCACCTCCTAGTTAAAATGTGGTGGAAGCGGGACGAGTAGCGTCCCTCCCACGTTTAGGGCTGGACAAGTTCGACCTGATCGAGTTCCAACTCCACGGGCGTCTCACGCCCGAACATGGAGACCACGACCCGGACCTTTTCGTGGTCCAAATCAATCTCCTCTACGATGCCCAGGAAGGATTCCAGAGCGCCGTCGGTAATCTTGACGTTGTCGCCGACTTCGTAGCCAACGACGACCTCGCGCTTTTCCACGCCCATGGCGGCGATCTCATCGTCCGTGAGGGGGATGGGCTTGTTGCCTGAACCGACAAAGCCGGTGACGCCACGGACATTACGGACCAGGTGCCAGGTATCGTCGGTCATCACCATCTTGACCAGCACATAGCCGGGGAAGACTTTGCGCTCCACCGTCTTGGGGCCGTTGTCGGTGATTTCGGTGACGGTCTCCATGGGGATGGAGATTTCGTGGATGAGGTCGGTCATATTGCGGTTTTCGATGGCCTTTTCGATGGAGGCCTTTACGGTGTTCTCATAGCCCGAATAGGTATGGGCTACATACCACTTCGCATTTTCAGCCATGACTCTTAACCCTTACCTGCCAGATGCAGCAGGGCATTGATAACGGTGGTGGCCAGACCGTCGAAAACCCAGATGAAGACGCCGACCACGATGACGCAGAGGATGACAATCAATGTATTGTTTCCGGTCTGCTTGGCGGTGGGCCACTGGACCTTCTTCAGCTCGCTCTTCAGCTCGCGGCCCCACTTGCCGATGCGGGCGAAAAGGCCGGGCTTCTTAGCGGGAGCCTTGGCCTTCTTGTCCTTGGCGGCCTTGCCGGCCTTTGGGGAAGTCTCGGGCTCCATGCCCTCCATTTTTTCGTTTTCAGACATTTGGTACACCCTTCTTTCTTGTGAAGCGGTCAACGCTCATTATTTGGTCTCGTTGTGGACGGTATGCTTCCGGCAGAAGGGGCAATACTTGTTCAGTTCCAGACGGTCGGGGGTATTCTTCTTGTTCTTGTTGGTGTTGTAGTTACGCTGCTTGCACTCGGAGCAACGCAGAGTGATCTTCACTCGGGAACCAGCTTTGGCCATGGTGTTCGGCACCTCCTTCATTTTTCGGCTGGGGGCAACAAAAAACCGAAACCAGCCGTTTGGCCGATTTCGGGTACCAAAAGGGGCCCAATAACCCCTGAAAAGGTACGGAAATCGGCAACTTTGCTTGCCTCCCTATGTTCCGTGACGGCCAAGGGTGTTACGCATCATCCCGTAAAAATGTACGCAACAAAAAAGCCCTTTTCATAGGTGCTAGCAGTATATCATACCAAAAGCTGTTTGTCAATAGGATTTTCCATGGGTTCAGAAGGGTGGTTGACAAGGATGCCCCTTCCGGGGATAATGGAGAAAAAGGAGTGATGTTATGCGTATCATGGCGATAGATTACGGAGATGCCCGGACGGGGATTGCGGTCTCTGATGCCACCGGCCTGCTGGCCGGGTTCACCACCGTCATCCAGAGCCGGAATCCCGACTTTGTGGCCTCTGAAATCGCCCGCCTGGTAAAAGAGCACGGGGCCGAGGAACTGGTCATGGGTTTTCCCCGGAACATGGATGGCACAGAGGGCCCGCGGGCCGCGCTCTACCGGGCCTTTGCGGACAAGCTGGAGGAGGTCACCGGACGGAAGCCGGTCCTCTGGGACGAGCGCCGCACAACGGTGGAGGCCCACGCCATCCTCCATGCCGGAGGAAAGAAGATGAAGGACCACCGGAAAAACGTGGATGCCGTGGCGGCCACCCTTATCCTGGACGGCTATCTGACCCGAAAGCGCCTGCAGGGGTAAGACTCGATTACCGCTTCTTGCGGAACAGCTCTCGCAGGCCAATATATATGAGGTAAGCGCCGAAGAGCTTTCTCAGGAGGCTCACGTCCAGGGCGGTGGCCACCCAGGCGGCCAGGGCGGTACCCAAAAGCCCCGCCAGGATGGCTGGGAGGGCAGTCTTTTTGTCCACAAAGCCATTTTTCAGGTGGGAGGGAAGCGCGGTGGCAGCGGTGGGGAGAAAGTAGAGAAGATTGATGCCCTGGGCCAGGTGCTGGTCCAGTCCGGCCACCGCCGTCATATAGATGAGGAGCAGGGTCCCGCCCCCAATCCCGAAGCCGGAGAGTACCCCGGTCACCGCCCCGGCCAGGGCGGCAATGAGCCAGCCCCCCATCAGAGGAGGAGCGACTTCACGCCGCCGTAAAGGATAAGCAGGGCGAAGGCCCGGTGTAACCAGTCCATATTCAGCCGTTTGAAGGTCCGTCCCCCAACAAACCCGCCTACCAGGCCCCCGACCAGATAGGGCAGGGCGGCGCGAAACTCCAGCCCGCCCCGGAAAAAGTAGATGACCGAGGAGAGCAGGCAGAGGGGAAGGATGACCAGCACCGAGGTGGCGAAGGCTTTCCGCTGATCCAGTCTGCACGTTCCGGTGAGGAGGGGGACCAAAATCATCCCCCCGCCGCCCCCAAAGAAACCGTTTGCCAGCCCTGCCAGTCCACCTGCCAAGGCGGGAGCCATCCAGTCATGTTTTTGAGCCATAAAAGAATCCCTCCGTTTGGACTAGTGTTCCAACGGAGGGATTTTCTTATACTTTGGTGACCTTATTTCACGCCGGTCAGGTCCTTCACGCACTCGGCCGCCATGAGGAGCCCGGCGGAGGCAGGGACCCAGACGACGCTGGCGGGGACGCTCCGGCGGCCCGGGGGAGGGACCTCGGGCTGAGAGGTCTCATGGGCCAGCTCGGGGGACCAGACCACCTTGTGGTGGGGGATGTTCCGTTTCCGCAGTTCCTTGCGAATGACCCGAGCCAGGGGACAGCCCTCGGTCTGGCTGATGTCGCTCACCCGGAGAAGGGTGGGGTCCAGCTTGTTTCCGGTGCCCAGGGCGGAGAGGATGGGAATCTTACGGTCCAGGGCGGTCTCGATGAGGTCCAGCTTGCAGGAGACCAGGTCGATGCAGTCCAGGACGTAGTCATAGCCGCCCCAAAAATCCTCTCGGCAATCGGCGGCGTACTTACCCACGATGGCGGTCACCTTGCAGTCGGGGGCCAGGAGGGAGACACGGTCGGCCAGAGCCTGCGCCTTGGGCTGACCAATGGTGGCGGTGGTGGCCTGTGCCTGACGGTTCAGGTTGGACAGGCCCACCTCGTCGTGGTCGATGATGGTGAGAGCTCCCACCCCGGTGCGGGCCAGGGCCTCAGCGCACCAGCTCCCCACGCCCCCCAGGCCAAAAACGGCCACATGGCTGCGGGCCAGCCTGTCCATGGCGGCCTCGCCTAAGATCATTTCGGCCCGGATAAATTGTTCTCTCATCATGGCACCTCATTCTGATTGAAAAGGGGGCGGGCCGTTGCCCGCCCCCAAGGGTCCTTTTGTTTACTTCACATGGGCCAGACCGGCGGCTTCCACCACCTCGTAGTCGGCGACCAGTTCCTCCAGCCAGGCGGTCATGGTGTCGCTCACCAGGGCATTTTTGGCGCTGATCTTCCAGCTGGGCTCGTTCCGGCCCGCGAAGTACATCACATGCCAGCCAAACTCGCTCTTAACCAGGCCGGTGTCGCCCTCCTTGCGGGCGTCGTCGTAGATCCAGGCGTCAAAGGCCTCTACCATGTCGCCGGGCTTCACGTTGGAGTAGAGCCCGCCGGGGGCGGCCAGATCGCCGCTGGTGCCACGGCCGTCGTCGGAGTGCTCCTCAGCCAGCTCGCCAAAGGACTGGGCGGTCTTGTCCCCGCCCATGAACTGGGTGAGGAGGGTCTTGGCTTGCTCCTCGGCGGCGGCCCATTCCTCGTCGGTGAACTCGGTGGCATCCTCAGTCTCGGACTTGGGCTCGACCAGGATGTGGCGAACATTCACGGTGGAAAGGTCGTCCCGGACCCGGCCCAGATACTGGACCACCACATAGCCGTTGCCGTTGTTCTCAAAGACCTGGATGTCCCCCTCCTTCCGGGCGGAGTCGGTCATCCAGTCGCGGAATACGGTGGAGAGGGTGGAGCCCAGAACGCCGGTGCGCAGGGTAACACCTTCGGTGGAGTAGGTGTCCTTGTCCTTCTCAGCCACATAGTCCTTGGCGATGGTGTCAAAGTCCTCGCCGGCCTTCACGGCGGCCATCATGGCCTCGGCCTGCTCCTTTGCGGCGGCCATGGCGGCGGACTTCTCCTCCTCGGTGGCCTCAATGGCCTTGCCGTCGGCGTCGGTCTTGGCCTCGGGGATGCCGCTCATGGGAGCGTAATGGTAAGAGTAGCTGGACAGGGTGTCCTGATGTTCCTCAAAGTAGGCGGTCAGAGCGCTGTCACTGGTGTCGATGCCGGACTGATGGGCGTTCTGATAGTCGTCGGCCAGGAAGCCGCGGTACAGGTTCTTCTCATACTGGGCCTCGGTGACATAGGAGCCGTAGAGGGAGGTGAGGATGACCTTGCGGGAGACACTGTTCTGGGCAGCCAGCTCGTCCACCTGCTTGTCCCAATCCTCCAGGTTCTTCTGGGCCTCCTCGCTGAGGGTATAGCCTTCGGCCTCGGCGGCGGCGGTGAGGGCAGCCACCCTCTGCATCCCGTCCAGGGAGGATTGCAGGAAGAAGTCGGCGAAGGTGGTGACCTCGCCGGTTTCCTCATCGGTGGTATAGGTCTGCTTGGCGGGGGACTTGGAGGTGTCATAGCCAAAGGGGTCGTAGCCCAGTTGCTGTTTATACATCTCCACGGTGTTGATGAAGTTGTTCTTGGTCTGATTGTAGTAGTAGCTCACGTCAGCCACAGTGTAGTCGGTGCCGCCGATGGTAGCGGCCACGGCGTTCTTCTGGATGACGCCGGAGTCCCAGACCAGAAGCACGATGACGGCCATAGCCACCACGATACCGAGACCGGTGTAGACGATGCGGTTGCGTTTGGCGGTAGCGGCCTGCTCCTGAGCCAGGCGCTGTTTTTCGGTCATGGGCTGATTGCCCTGACGGTTCTTCTTTTCTCTGGAAGCGCTCATGGTTTCATTCATTCCTCTCATTGGTTGCGTTACCGCAACATTATACGAGAAACCGGCGGGCAATGCAAGCCTAAAAACCCACCGGGCGGGCAACCTTTACATTTTATTCACGGAACCGGGGGGAAAAGGAAAAAAACCGGCGGCCTTTCGGCCACCGGTGAGAGTATGATACACGCAAATAGGCGCAACAGGACAAATAAGCCTTGTGGTCCTCCTTATTTCCCGGTCATGAGGTAGGGGGCCAGGGAGCCTGCCACAGCGGTGACCGGCATGGACTGGAGGATGACATGACCGGGGCCGGTGAGCTTGGTGTTGAAAAGTCCCTCGCCGCCGAAAAGCATATTCTTGGCACCCTTAACGGTGATGACCTCCAGCTTCACGGTGGCATCCATGGCGGCCAGGTAACCGCTGTCCACGATGAGGGATTCGCCGGGGGCCAAATCGTACTCCACGGCGGAACCGTCGATTTCCAGAAAAGCGATGCCGCTCCCGGAGAGGCGCTGCATGATGAAGCCCTCGCCGCCAAAAAGGCCGCTGGAGAACTTCTTCTGCAAATGGACCGAAAGCTCCACCCCGGTCTCAGCGGCCAAAAAAGCGGCCTTCTGGGTCACGATCTCCTTGCCGGGGGCAATCTGGATGGCACGGATGCTACCGGGGAAGCTGGCGGCGAAGGTGATGCTCCCCGGACCGGCCTGAGCGGTATAGCGGTTCTGAAAAAGGGCCTCGCCGGCGAACATCCGGCCCAGGGCCTTGCCGATGCCGCCGTTGCTGGTGGTCTCCATCAGCATATTGGGGGTCATCCAGCTCATGGAACCCCGCTCCGTAATCATGGCTTCGCCGGCATCCAGGTGACAGGTAACGACGGTCAGTGGCTCACCAAAGATCTCGTAACGCATAAGTACCTCCCAAGATTTCTATATTCTATATTTTTATATTTTGAAAAATACATAAAAAATCCCCGCTCTGGCCGTGTGCACCCGATTAAAACCTGCACGAATGGCAGGTGGGTCGCCTCCATACCGCTTCAGTACTTCCAACATCCGCTCCGGTCGAGCCGGAGCGGGAGGCCTGCGATCCACGGTATGAGGGGGGCGTCCCGTTTCAGAAATGTGGGTTTAAAAGGGCGACATCACGAACCGAGCAGGGATGTAAGGGCGGGGGAAGGGTTACGTCTCGGATTCCTCTTCCTCTTCAAAAAGAATCTCCATAAAGCGCTCATAGACAGACTCCAGCTCATCCTCGTTGTCCAGGGTAGAGAGCTGCTCCTCGCCGTCCTCCTCGACGACCTTGAGGATGATGAGGCCCATGTCGTCTTCCTCCAGCTCCTTGGAGGGGTCGGCGTCCTCATATTCAGCGGGAAGGAAGGCCATGTAGGTTTCGCCATTGAGTTCCAGAGTGTCCAGATGCTCCAGTTCAAACTCGTTGCCGTCCTCGTCGGTGAGGGTAATAAAATCAGGTCCGTAGGCTTCACTCATCAGCAAACGGCCTCCTTTCTTTGATGGCCATATTGTACCCTGTCAGCGGAAAAAAAGCAAGGCAGAAGGATGCCAAATTTTTGGGAACGGACCGCAAATCCTTGGGGCGTGGGCCTCTCTCGGTCCAAAATTTCCTTGTGGAGGGAGAGCAATGGGGAACAAAAAAGCCCAATTTTCGTCAAAATGCCCAGCTGGGGAATTTGCTCTCCGCTTAAAGGGAAAAAGGAGAAGAATCAATTAACAGGTTGGAAAACTGGAAAGGATATGATATAATCCTGGAATCGGAGCCTCTGTTCCGGAGGCATGAACTGCGAAAAACATTGTTTCGTCTGCAACACAGGAGGTGTTTTCTTCTTGAAAGAAACCAATCAGCAACGGCCCTCCCGCCAGCCTCGGCACCGGGGCAGCGTACTGCTCACCGTGGGCAAGGTGGTGGGCACCCTGTTCCTCATTGGCGCACTTACCTGCGCCATCATGCTCTGCTTTGCTGCCGTCTACATCCGCAACGTCATCATGCCCCAGGCGGGGCTGAAGCTCACCGACTTTCCCACCAATCTCACCAGCCATATGTATTACTTCGACCCCGGCACCGGGGAACGGAAGGAGATGCAGGCCCTTTACGGCGACGAAAACCGGGTCTGGGTCTCCTACGACGAGATTCCCCAAAATCTGGTGAACGCGGCTATCGCCATTGAGGATAAGACCTTCCGCACCCACCACGGGGTGAACTGGAGGCGGACCATTGGGGCCTTCGGCAATATGTTTCTTCAGATGAAGGACAATTTCGGAGGATCCACCATCACCCAGCAGCTCATTAAGAACGTCACCGGCGAGGACGACGTGACAGTGAAGCGGAAAATCCTTGAGATTTTCCGGGCGCTGGAGTTCGACAAAAACTACTCCAAGGAGACCACCATGGAGTGGTATCTCAACTATATTTTCCTGGGCGAAGGGTGCCGGGGGGTCTACACCGCCTCCTATGCTTACTTTGGCAAGCATGTGTCGGAGCTTTCTCTGGCCGAGTGCGCCAGCCTCATCGGCATCACCAACAACCCCTCCCGGTACGATCCCTACCTCTCCCTCACCATTACCGACCCGGAGACCGGGGAGGAGGTCACCAACCGCCAGCGGAACAAGCAACGGCAGGAGACCATCCTGAGTGAGATGAAGAAACAGGGCCTTATCACCCAGGAGGAGTACGACCAGGCCATGGCCGAGGAACTCCATTTCGTTCGCGGCGTGGACGAGAAACGGGTCAACGACCCTTACACCTGGTATGAGGACGAGGTCATCAACCAGGTGGTGGCCGACCTGATGGAGCAGTACGATATGTCCAAGGACGCCGCCACCCAGGTGGTCTACGGCGGCGGCCTGGAGATCGAGACCTGCTTTAACCCAAACATCCAGGCCATGGTGGACTCGGTATATGAGAATTTGGATAATCTGCCCTATGTTTCCCCCACAGGCCAGCAACTCCAGTCCGCCATCACCATCATCGACAACACCACCGGCAATGTGGTGGCTCTGTCCGGCGGTATGGGAGAAAAGACGGGAAGCCGCTGGAAAAACCGGGCCACCACCTCCAAGCGGCAACCCGGCTCCTCCATCAAGCCCATCGCCGCTTACGCCCCTGCCATTGAGCTGGGCCTCATCAACCCAGGCACTGTCATCGACGACGTGCCCATCAACCTTAACGGCAAGGCTTGGCCCAAGAACTCCTATGGCCACTACCGGGGCCGCATGACCGTCTTTGAGGCGGTGGAGGACTCGGCCAATACCATTCCCGTGCGAATCATGCGGGACTATATCACCCCACAGGTCTCTTACGACTTTCTCAGCGGGAAGCTGGGAATCTCCACCCTGGTGGCCGCCCGGCAGGGCTCCGACGGGAAGGTGTACTCCGACATCGACATCGCCCCCTTGGCTCTGGGCGGCCTTACCGACGGCGTGACCACCCAGGAGATGGCCGCTGCCTTTTCCACTTTCCCCCGCATGGGTATCTATACCACCCCCCGCACCTATTCCCGGGTCTATGATTCCAACGGGACTCTGATTTTGGAGAACGCCTCCCAGAGCTCGGTAGCCATGAAGGAGTCCACTGCCTTTTATATGAACTACCTGCTCAAAAACGTGGTCAGCGGCGGCACTGGCAGTTCGGCCAACTTCCCAGGCATGACGGTGGCTGGTAAGACCGGTACCACCACCAACAACTACGACCGCTGGTTTGTGGGCTATACCCCCTACTACACCGCCGCCGTCTGGACCGGCTACGACCAGAACGAGCGCCTGGTTGTGCGCGGAAACCCTGCTGCCCAGCTCTGGCGAAAGGTCATGAGCCAGGTTCACGAGGGCCTGCCCAACAAGGACTTTGAAATGCCCTCCGAAGAGGTCATCACCCTCCAGTACTGCCGGGACAGCGGCCTGCTGGCCGGGGAGTTCTGCCCCAACGATGCCCGGGGCAGCCGGGTGGTCACCGGCCGGTTCCTGGCCGCCGATGCCCCCACCAAGACCTGCGACCTCCATGTACCCGTCTATCTATGTAAGGATTCCCCCATCCTGGATGCCAATGGGGAGCCTACCGGGATGTACCACCTGGCCGGGGAGTACTGCCCCGCCGAGAGTAAGATCTCGGTGGCCGTTCTGGACTATGTGCGGGATATGGAGGGCTTGACTACCTCAATCCGGGACACTCATGTGCTCAAGAGCACCGTGGATGCCCAGGGGCCCTGCACAGTCCACACCACTCCGCCCGAGCCTCCGGTCTATGACCCCAGCGACCCCTCCACCTGGCCTTGGGGCGGCGGGGAGACCGAGGACCCTACTGCTCCGCAGAACCCTGACGAGGGCTGGCACTGGCCCTGGGAGAGCACTCCCACCCCCAGCGAAGAGCCTGCTCCGACCGCCACTCCCAGTGTGCCCCCTGAGTTCCAATGAGACAAAGACTGCCGGTAGGGTAATATGAAGTTTTAAGCGGAGTGGCGCAGCGTCAGCGGCGCCACTCCCATTTTATACAGGATACGCTTATGGTTATAGAAATGAATCTAGCGATCAATCATATCCTTGGCCTCTTGGAAGGTGGCAGGCGTATGACGGTAGATGTACTCCGTTTTCAGAATGCCAAAGAAATCTTCGGACAAAGCATTGTCGTAAGGGTTCCCACGCCATCTGCCAATATGGGCAAAGCTGCTGTTGTCAGCAATCTTTGCTAGTGTTATACTGTAAATATATTGTAGGTAATATTAAAAAAGTTATGTGGTTATCCCTTTTTCAGACCATTGAACAGTTTTTTACCAATGCTGTTTTTCTCAAGAATGTGGCGGAAATGCAGGGGTGTAGTAGCATCGGGAACTTGTTTCTCAGCAAAGTCGATGCCCATGGAAGATACATTTATGTTAGCCCCGAGCGATTGAAACGGACACAGCATCAATTGGACGAGCTTCTGGGCAAATATGTAAGGGACTACTATCCGAATACTTTGGTTGACGAAGTGATCCGAACTCGCCGCCCTGTTACACTTCGCCCTATGATTACGAAGACCCCGAAGGGGGATTTGCAGAGTTTCGTGAGCTACTATCCCCTGGTTGATGGAGATGAGTGCCTGGGGTGTTTCCTGTACGCTAGCTTCGGCGGGATAAACTCTGCTGTGGAATTTACCCACGTCGTCACTGAAATATCCCGAAATCTGGTGCAGGCCAAGCGTGAGCTAAGCTCCTTTCAGAAAAGAGCGGCCAACTATACCACAACAGATATTATCGGACAAAGCCAAGCAGTAAATCATCTGAAGCAGGAAATCTTCATGGTGGCCCGGACCTCCTCCAATGTCCTTATACAAGGTGAAACAGGAACCGGCAAGGAGTTAGTGGCTCACTCTATCCATTCCCTAAGCCGACGGTGTGATGCCCCATTTTTACGGGTCAACTGCTCGGCCATCCCGGAAAACCTGATGGAAGTTGAATGCCCGATTAGGGCTAGACATTCAGGATGTAGACTCTCAAGTGCTGACTATGCTGATGGAACACGACTGGCCCGGAAATATCCGTGAACTTCAGAACGTGGTAGAGCGGGCAATGAATTATGCCTACGAAGGAACGCTAGCGCCAAGCCATTTTCATTTTTTCTATCCCACATCCATGACGCAAGAAAGAAATACGGCCATTCTGTTTTCGGAGCGCCCCCAGCCAGTCAGGGATTTTACGTCCGTTGTTCCTCCCAGACAAAAGGCGGAGCGGGAACTGATCCTGAAGGCGCTACTGCGTATGTTATAATGTTCATGGGCGTGGTGAACTGCCCTTGAGGAGTAGACGGCTCCCTGGTTGGTGTGAAGGACTACCTGGGGCTGTGGGCAATAATCTCGTTGTTAAAGGTATCGACCAACAGCGCCCCTTCCCCCTGTTTTCCTTTGTTCTTCAGGGCTGTCATATCGGATATAACAATCTGAAGCGGTGCTTTTTCGTTCCAATGGCCTTTGACATGATTCGCATACTTTATACTCTCTTCTCCCGGTGACTTATATTTCATTTTTTCTTCTTTGCTGTATCACTTGTGCGGTGTGCCTTTCTTGCCCATAATCCCACTTCCCTTCTGTTTTATTATACTGTAAAAAAAGTAGACACCCGCACTTTTGCGAGTGTCTACTTTCATTTTACAGGTGTACTCTCCATTTGGGAGAGGAGGTTCTTTTACATCAGCTTCACGGTGAAGTAAACGGCCATCACAACCAGCCAAGCCACGGCCACGAAAATCAGGTAGTATGCCACGCTGGCACCCAGAAGCACGGCGGCCACCAGCAGGGCGGCCACAATGCCACAGGTCAGGTAGACCAGAGGGTAGGCTGCCTTTTTGTGGAAGAGACGGCGGCCCTTCCACTCTCCGCCGTTCTCTTGGAGCTTCCGGGCGCCCAGGGCGACCACCAGCAGGAAAGCAGCGGCCAGAACCAGGTATCCGTAAAGAATACTGGTATAGGAAGTGCCAGCGGCCCGACGAACCAACCACAGCCCCACGATGCCCACGGCGGCACTCAGGGAGATGACAAAAAACTCATGCTGATAGAGGTAATAGACCAGGGCCAGGACAGCAGTGGCCAGGATAACGGCACAGAGGAACTGGGTGCCGGTGCCGGAAAAGCGCCAGGCCAATCCGGCACAGACCGCCAGACCGAAGCACAGCACAGACAGGGCCACGAGCCACTTCATGCTTTTCTTGGCCAGCTTGGCCTTATGGGCCAAAAAAGCCCCCGCCACGCATCCTACGAGGCCCAGAATAACCACGATGGGCAGGGCCTTGGCAATGGCGGCGGCGAACATGACCTCGGTGGTGCGGTAGTGCACGTAGTATCGGTTGAGGAAGAGAATAAAAGCGATCAGAATGGCCGCGCCACCGATCCAAAGGAGGGCTCTGTTTAAGACCTCATCCTCATGGCGGCTCTGGGCAATCTGCTTGTCCTTTTTGCTACTCATGTATCCATCTCCTAAGAAAAATGAGAAATCAATCTCATATAGTTTACCAGAAAGAGCGCCTTTTTGCAACAGGAAAAACCGTTGCTTTTACTTTCTTTCCCACCAAATCCTCCCCTGACAGAAAGTTGTAAGAAATTTTTCCGTTTTGTTATCTTTTTGAGATTTTTTCCCACCCGCTTTCGGATATAATGAAAGAAATCGCACATATTATCTTTTTTACGGAGGAATACTGATATGAAAGGAAAACAATGGCTTTCTCTGACTCTGGCCGCCGTTCTGGCTTTGAGCCTAAC
>JAHHSF010000024.1 GCA_020025375.1 Oscillospiraceae bacterium
CCCCGTCGGTGAGGACGATGAGGCCCTGGGTCCGGGCCAGGCGGCGGAGGAGGGACAGAAGCTCCTGATTTTTGAACACGCCAAAGCCGGAGGTCTCCAAAATCACGGCATCTACCAGCTGGGAGAGGGTATTTTTGTCGTACTTCCCCTCCACCACGATGGCTTCTTTTATTTTTAACATGGGCTCACCTCTTGGCCGGGGTGGCGGCCAGCTCCATCAGCAGGCCTACCAGCAGGGCCTCCCCGTCCGCCCCGGTGGACTTCATGGCCAGGTCCACCTCGCCGCACCGGCGGACGGCGGCCCGGCACCAGTCCAGATCGAAGCGCCGGGCGGCGCTCATGAGCTTTTCCGCCGGGTAGCTGGACCGCATCCCCCAAAGTTCTGCTACCGCCCCGGCCCCCTTCCGGTCTTCCAGGGCCAGACGGGCGGAGTAGAGCTGGCGCATCTGCTTGCCCAGGACGGTCAGGAGCTTGATGGGGGCCTCCTGCATATGGAGCAGATCGGCCAGGACGGCCGCCGCCTTGTCAAAATTCCCCGCCCCCAGGGCGTCGGTCATCTGAAAGACCACCGCATCCAGCTGGGGGGCGGCTACAGCGTCGATGTCCTCCTTCGTGATGCGAAAGTTCTTGGCATAGGCCCCGATCTTCCCAATCTCCCCAATGAGGGTATTCATCAGGTCCCCGCAGAGAAAGATAAGGTAGCGGGCAAGCTCGGAGTCGATTTCCTTGTCCAGGGCCTTGAACCGGCGCTTCACCCAGTCGATCAGGTCCCCCTGGTCCTGCCGGGCGAACTTCACCACCGTAGCGTGGTCCTTCAGGGCGGCAGCCAGCTTGGTGCGGGCATCCGGCTTGTACTCAATGAGATCGTAAAGAAAGACCAGGCAGACGTAGTCGGGCAGGGCGGCCAGGAGGGCGGCCACCCCATCCCGGATCTCCCCGGCGGCCTTGAAAAGGTCCAGGTCGCTGACCAGGATGAGGGTACGTTCGCTCATCATGGGCAGGCAGTCCACGGCCTCCTCCAGAGCCCGGAGGGTAAAGCCCTTCCCCACCAGGGTGTGGAGGTTGAACTCCTCCATCCCGGCGGGAAGGAGCAGGTCCTTCAGGCGGCCCAGGTAGAAGTCCCGGAGGTAGGCCTCCTCCCCATAAAAAATATAGCAGGAGCCGGGGGTCCCGGCTTTCAGGTCGGCCTTGAGCTGGCGCAGACCTGCGGCATCGTCTTTTTTCGGCGGCATAGCTTTCACTTCCCAGACATGGTATGGATAACCACCGGCCCCATGAGGTCGGTGCGGTAGATGGCGGCCCCAGCCTCCTCCAGGCGGAAGAGGGTTTCCGGCGCAGGGTGGCCGTAGGAATTGTGGCGACCCACGGAGATGACGGCGGTCTCCGGCCGGACGGCCTCCAACAGCTCAGGGGCGGTGGAGTATTTGGAGCCGTGGTGCCCCACAACCAGCAGTTCAACGTCAGGCAAATTCCCATATTTCACCAGACGCCGTTCCACCACGGAATTCATATCCCCGGTAAGGAGAACGTCGTACTCCCCCACTGTGGCCAAAACGGACAGGCCGGTCTCGTTGGCCCCACCGTCCCCCAGCGGGGCATACAGGGTGAGAGTCCCGTCCTCTCCCAGGGGAAGGGCGGTGTTGGCGGTGATGAAGTCCACCCGCGCCCCTTTGGCTTGGGCCAGTTGCAAAATCTCCTGGCGCAGAGGGTCCTCCGGGGTCACGTCAGGGAGGGCGATTCGGGCCACATCCAAACGCTTTATCAGCTCGGGGACCCCGCCCGCGTGGTCGGCGTGGTAATGGGTGAGGACCAGCAGGTCCAGGGTGTGGATCCCCAGATCGGCCAGGTAGTCGGCAGCCAGGTCCCCGGCATCGCTCACCGTACCGCCGCAGTCCACCAGGACGGCGGCACCGTCCTGGGTGAGGCAGACCGACTGGCCCTGGCCCACGTCCAGGACGGCCACCGTTAAATCGGAACGGGCGTATTCCAGCCGGGTCAGGCCCACGCAAGCGCAGGCCAGGACCACCCCGCAGAGGACTGGGACGCGGGCCCGTTTCCCCTTTCCCGGCCAGAACAGGTTCAGATAAATGAGAGCGACCAGGACGGTGAACCCTATGGCGTAATAGTCCGAGGTAAGGGTCACCGAGGCAAAGGGCAGAGCCCCCAGCTTGGGGATGCTCCACAGAAGGTAGTCCAAAAAGGGGACGGCGAGGAGCCCGAAGGCCGGGCCAAAAAGCGGGAGCGCGGCCAGCGCCGACAGGGCAAAGGCGTCGGTCACCGCCCAGAGGGTGAGCAGGTTGCTCACCGGACCGACGAGGGAGACCGCGCCGAAATAGTACGCGGAGATAGGTGTGGTAAAGAGGCTGGCCCCCAGAGTAACGACCAGGCTCTGAAGCACCGTCCGCCTGCCCCGCCAGAGAAGCAGTCTCCCCTTTGACGCCCCTTTTGGCCGGCGGGGGACCCACTTCTTCAGCAGGGGCGGGGCCAGGTATTCGATTCCCGCCACGGCGGCGAAGGAGAGCTGGAGGCTCACCGAGGCCGCCGAGAAGGGATTCCATAGCAAAAGCAGCATCAACGCGGTCAGCAGCGAGGTAGGCGGGTCGTTTTCCCGCCCCACCAGGGGGGCGGCCAACCCGGCGGCGCAGAGGATGACGGCCCGCCAGGCCGAGGGAGTGCCTCCAGCCACAAGGGCAAAGCCGCAGAGGAGGAGCAGGGTAAGGACTGCCCCACCCTTCCGGTGCCTCCCCACCAGGAGGGTGACCAGGGCGGCCAGGATGCTCACGTGCATCCCGGAGACCACGATGATGTGGGCCAGTCCCGCCCGGCGGCTCATGGCAAGAAAGTAGCCGTCCAGGGCACTCTTGTCCCCGGTGAGCAGGGCGGCGGCCAAGCCGCCCCGCTCCGGGCCCAATGTTTCTGTCAAGGTATCCCGTACCTTCTGACTGAACTCCAGGGGCCAGTACCGGGCGGGCAGGGTTTCCGGCGTGGAGATAGGGTCTGCCTCGGCAGCGTAGACCCGGAGAATGAGACCCTTGGCGGAGAAATAGGTGATTTCCTCCTCCCCCACCCGGTCAGCCAGGTAGAGGGTACCGGTGACAGTGAGCCGGTCTCCCAGCCCAGCCTCCACCGCCTCCGGCAGATATAGAAGCCCATGGGCGGCCTCCCCGGTGGCAGGGTCAGTAAAGAAGGCCGGGACCGACCACTGGCCCCGCTGGGTCTGGGTGGGAAAGCCCTCAATCTCGGCCTCTAAAAAGACCTCCCGCTCCTTGTGCCGCCCCTCCCATGGGGCCAGGGTAAGCTGGGAAAAAAAGGCGCACCAAGCCAGGGCCAGGACAAATCCAGCCAGAATCAGCCCCAGCCGCTTTCGGAGCCGGGCCGAGTCCTTGGCCTTTCCCGCCAGAAGCAGCCCCGGCAGGCAAAGTCCGGCGGCGATGGCCGCCACGGTCCAGCATCCATAACACCAGGCAAAGACCGCCGCGGAAAAGGCGGCGGCGAAGGTGGCAAGCTTACGCATGGGGCGGGGCGGGGTCGTTGGTACGGCCAAGGATATAGTCAGTGGAGGTCTGGTAGTAGTCCGCCAGTTTCAGAAGCGCCCAGGCCGGAAGCTCACGCTCACCGGATTCGTAGCGCCGGTATACGCTTCTGTGCATATTCAGAGCCATCGCCACTTCCTGCTGGGACTGGTCCGCATCTTCACGCAAGTCACGCAGACGTGGTATTTGCATTCCGTTCACCTCAAAGAAATGTTACTAAACGGAGCCATCTCTCACAAGGTATTGTGCCCATATGGAGCCATACATATCTAAAATATAACCAAAACGCTCCCCGCGCGGGGACACCACAAATTGTAATTCTTAGCTTTCCTTGGGTCCTAAATTTCCTTCGGCCCAGTGCTTCCGGCAAAGGCCGATATAGCGGTCGTTGGCCCCCAGGACCACCTGTTCCCCCTCTTTGACCACCTTGCCGGTCTCGTCGAACCGGGCATTGAAGGTGGCCTTCTTGCCGCACCAGCAAATGGTCTTGATCTCTTCGATCACATCGGCCCAGGCCAGCAGAGCCTCGGAGCCGGGGAAGAGATGGCCTGCGAAGTCCGCCCGCAGACCGTAGCAGATAACCGGGATGTTCTCATCGTCCACCAGGTGGACCAAGTAAGCTACCTCATCCCGGGTGAGGAACTGGGCCTCATCCACGATGATGCAGGCGTACTTTTGCAGCTCCTCTATGGGCTTGCCCACCATCTCATGAAAGTAGATGCAGGGATGGTTCAGCCCGGCCCGGGAGGCTACGAAGCGCTCCCCATCCCGCTGATCCACCGCGGGCTTCACCAGCAGCGCCTTCTGTCCCCGCTCCTCGTAATTGTAGTTTACCATCAGGGCGTTGGCCGTCTTGCTGGAGCCCATCACTCCGTATCGGTAATACAGCTTTGCCATGTCAATGACCTCCTGAATAAAGTAGCCGCCCCTCCACATAGGGGGCGAAAGCGGAAAAGGCGCTGGGAATGGAGTAGGTATGATGCCAGTCGTCCAGTCCAGCCCAGAGCCAGCCCTCTGGCAGGACTCCGTCCAGACTGTCGGTGGCATAGGCGGACATGTGCCATTCCTTATGGGTGAAAATATGGACGGCGGAGCCCACAAATTCCGGCTTACTGTGGAAAATGCCCTCCAGGCTGTCCGGGTACTCGTACAGTCCGGCCAGCAGGCCCCTGGGTGGACGGCGACGGAGGGCCACCTTTCCCTCATGGAACAGCAGAAAAACGGGCCGTTCCTCAATTTTCCGGGGCTTTTTCGGCGGTTTTTTCGGAAAGGAGAAGTCCTGGGCCTGACCCGCTTTGCAGAAGTCCGCCAGGGGGCAACGGTCGCAGAGCGGCGCACCGTTGGGCAGACACACCGTGGCCCCCAGCTCCATGAGCGCCTGGTTGAACCGGCCCGGCGCTTCCAGAGGCATGACAGCCTCCAAAGCGGCGGCGATCCTCCGCCGGGTGTCGGGCTTGGTAATGTCACTGTCGTCGGCGGTAAGGCGGGTAACCACCCGAAGGACGTTGCCGTCCACCGCCGCCACCGGCTGGCCAAAGGCAATGGAGGCGACCGCCCCGGCGGTGTACTCCCCCACGCCGGGAAGCGACAAAAGTTCTTTGTATGTAGAGGGGAACACGCCGGAAAACTCATCGGTCACCATTTTTGCGGCCTTTTGGAGGTTCCGGGCCCGGCTGTAATAGCCCAGGCCCTGCCACAGCTTCATGAGGGCATCCTCCTTCAGTCCGGCCAAGTCTGCGGGAGTGGGGGCGGCGGCCAGGAAGCGGTGGTAGTAGCCGATTACGGCGGCCACCCGGGTCTGCTGGAGCATGACCTCGGAGAGGAGGATGGCGTAGGGATCCCGGGTCCGCCGCCAGGGCAGGTCCCTGGCGTTATCCCGGTACCATTCCAGAAGAGGAATAACCATGGATTCTAAAATGTTCAAGAAGAGCCTCCCATCGATATGTTTGGAGATTGAACCTTCACGCGCCATTTGGCGCACCCGTTTCAATTTTAAGGCCACAACGTCGGGGACGACGCATGGCCCTTTCTGCTATGCGTTTGCATAGCAAAAATATATCATAAAAGGTCGGTCCGTTCAACCGAAACCAGAGGGGAGGACATCTTTCCCCGAATGTGGTATAATACCCTCAAAAGGAGGATTTCTTATGCTGGAAATCTGTTACGGCTCCGCCGTGGAGGGGAGCCTGAAGGTAGCGGGGCTACGCAATACCGCCAATCTGAACTTTGACCTGTCCCTGGGTGATATTTCCATGCCCATCACTGAGGGGGATTGCCCACAAAGGCAGTTGTTTTTCCAAGTACTCACCGACGAAGGCCGGTGCGGGCCGGAAAAGGCCGAGAAAATCTGGCAAAAGAGCTTGTCCGTTCTCCGCAAACTGAACCTTCCGGCCGGTGAAGGCAAACCCATGAGAATCTGGGTGGACGAAACCCCCATGGCGGCCTGCGGTCTGTTGTTCACCGCCAACCTGCTCTGGGATTCCACCGCCCCGCTCATGGTGGTCCGCTGTCCCAAGACCGAGATCCGCCCGGACCGGGTGGTCATCGAATACCGGGGCTGGGGGGAAATGGCGCCCCGCCGACTTCCCGGCTTTGCCCAGACCGCCGTGCCCCTGGACAGGGCGGAGCGACAGGCTTTGGCCCACCGCTGGCAGACCCTCATGGCGGAAAATTCCCCCCTTCGGGCGGTGGAGCGTGGAGAGGTGGTCAGCGTGTCCACCGACTACTACGATGACCGCCTCCGCCGGGAATTTCCACAAACCACCTGTACCGTGGCGGAACTCATCGGAAGCGCCATTGGAAAACAGAATATTTGTACCGGGGACTGGTTTTTGGCCCAGCGCGTCCGGGCCTTTTTATCCACAGGGGAGCTGAATATGGTGGAAGAAAACAAGGGCCGCTTTTACAGCTCGGTGATCTCCCGATGAGGGAAGAGGCAGGCCATGTCCGCCGGGAGCGGCGAAGCGAAGGCCAGCCTTTCCCCGGTCACGGGGTGACGGAGCGTCAGCTTCGCCGAGTGGAGGGCTGCCCGCCCGATGACCGCTTTGTCCTCGGTGCCGTAGAGAAAATCCCCGGTGAGGGGACAGCCCAGATGGGCCATGTGGACCCGAATCTGATGGGTGCGGCCGGTCTCCAGCTCCAGGCGGACCAGAGAGCGGCCCTTCGCCCGGTTCAGGACCTGGTAATGGGTCCGGGCAGGCGCTCCCTCCGGGCAGACACAACGGCGGAGAGCGGAGCCCTCTGACCGGCCGATGGGGGCGTCCACCACGCCCCGACCGGCGGGCAGGTCCCCCTCGCACACCGCCAGGTAGATTCGCCGGAACTCCGGGCTGTGGAGCTGTGTCTTGAGCGCCTGGTGGGCGTAGGCGTGGAGGGCCACCGCCATGAGACCTGATGTCCCCCGATCCAGCCGGTTCACCGGCCGGAACACGAAAGGGACCCCCTTCTGCCGGAAGCGATAGGCCAAAAAGTTCCCCACCGTGTCCTCATAGTGGCCTGGTCCCGGATGGACCGCTACCCCGGCGGGCTTGTCCAGAATCAAAATATCTTCATCCTCATAAAGCAGATCAAGAGGGCCCTCCACCGGGAGGATGGAGCCGTCCTCTGTATCCCCTACCAGAACCGAGAGGGTCTGCCCCGCCTTGACCTGGGCACTCACCAGAATGGGGGTTCCGTCCAGAGTGAGGCCGCCGGGGATAGTCTTGGCCCGCTTTACCGCCGAGCCGGACAGGCCCAGAACGGCCCGGAGCAGGGTGTCGGCTCTGGCCCCCTCCTCCGACCGCGTCACCTGATGGACAAGCCTCCGCATCCCCTCACCTCCAAAAGTTACTCTTTGCATTTTCGTCAAAATATTATATAATAGTTTTATTTCATTATACAAGGATTCCAAACCAATTTCCAGCCGGGAGGCGCTTTTATGAACCGATTAGGCCTGTATATCCACATTCCATTCTGCCACAGTAAGTGCGACTACTGCGACTTCTACTCCCTGGCCGGGCGGGAGGACAGGATGGACGCTTACCAGAAGGCCCTGCTGGCACACCTGGCGGAGACCGCCCCCAGCACCCATGGCTATCAGGTGGACACGGTCTATTTTGGAGGCGGTACCCCCAGTTTTTACGGGGAAAAGCGCATCAGGGAGCTTCTGAAGGCCATCAAAAAGCGCTACGCCCTGGCCCCCGATGCCGAGGTGACCATGGAGGCCAACCCGGACAGCGTGGACAAGGGGATGCTCACCCGCCTGCGCCGGGCTGGAATCAACCGTCTTTCCCTGGGGGTCCAGTCGGCCTGCGACCGGGACCTGGCCGCCCTCCACCGTCCCCACACCTTTGAGCAGGCTAAGGCCGCCGTGGAAGCCGCCCGAAAGGCCAAGATCAAAAACCTCTCCCTGGACCTCATTTACGGTCTGCCCGGCCAGACCCAGGAGGGCTGGAAGGATACAGTGGAGGAGATCCTGGCCCTGGAGCCGGAGCACCTGTCCTGCTATGGCCTGAAAGTGGAGGACGGCACCCCCCTGGCAGAGCGGGTGGCCCGAGGGGAGCGACTCCCCGGAGACGACGACCAGGCGGATATGTACCTCTGGACGGTGGACCGACTGGCCGCCGCCGGGTATATTCAATATGAAATTTCCAATTTTGCCAAAAAGGGCTTCCAGTCCCGGCACAATCTGCGCTACTGGTTTTTGCGGGAGTATATCGGCTTCGGCCCCGGCGCCCACTCCGACTTCGGTGGGCGGCGGTACTCCTTCCTTCGGGACCTGGACGGCTATGTGGACGGGGTCCTCAAAGGGGGCCGTATCATTGACGAAAGCGACCTCATCCCCAGACGGGAGCGGAGCGGGGAATACCTGATGCTTGGCCTGCGCACCGCCCGCGGCATCGAGGAGTGGGAATACCGCCGGGAGTTCTTTATGAACTTCGACCCCATCGGTGCCAAGCTGGAGCAGTATGAGGCCCACGGCTGGGCAGCGCGGGTGGACCGCCGCTGGCGGCTCACACCGGAGGGCTTTTTGATCTCTAATCATCTCATTGGAGAGCTTTTGGAGGCCCAGGAGGCTGCCACCTTACAGACCACCTTGCCCAAGGTAAAGGAATTGAAGCCCCAGAATGGGGTCATTGCGCTGTAAATTTCTCCTTAGATGGGGAACGGAATTTGGCTTTTATCTCCGCACCGGGGGCTGGTGGCCGAAAATCTGCGCGCCAGGCCCCCTTCCCTTTCCAGGGATAGAAACGAGGAATTTCTTTGATTTGCAACCAATGTCCCCGCCGTTGCGGGGCTTTACGAACGGAAACCGGGGGCGGCGGCTACTGCCGGATGCCCGAGAAGGCGGTGGCGGCCAGGGCCTCCCTCCATCTGTGGGAAGAGCCCCCCATCTCGGGCACAAACGGCTCGGGCACCGTCTTTTTCTCCGGCTGTTCCCTCTCCTGCGTTTTCTGCCAGAATGAGGAGATCTCCCAAAAGGATTTTGGGAAACCCCTCTCTCCGGAAGAACTTCGGGCAGTCTGTCAAGGACTCATTGACCAAGGAGCCCACAACCTCAATTTTGTGAACCCCACCCACTATGCCCACCTGCTGGTCAAAGTATTGGAAACGCCCTTCCCCATCCCTGTGGTATGGAACACCAGCGGGTATGAGCGGCTGGAGACCCTGCAGGCGCTGGAGGGAAAGGTGGACATTTACCTTCCCGACCTCAAGTACCTCTCCCCCGCTCTGGCCGCCGCCTGCTCCGGGGCGGAGGACTACCCGGACTTTGCCCCCGCCGCCATCCGGGAGATGGCCCGGCAGACGGGCAAGCCTGTCTTTGACGAAAATGGCCTGCTCAAAAAGGGCACCGTGGTCCGTCATCTCATCCTCCCCGGCCAGCTGGCCGAGAGCAAGAAGGTAATGGACTGGGTGGCCGAGACCTTCCCCCAGGGGGAGGTCCTCTTTTCCCTCATGAGCCAGTACACTCCCTTCGGCCGGGCCAGGGACATTCCAGGCCTGGACCGCCCACTGCGCCCCAGCGAGGCCCGGGCGGCAGAGGAATACATGGCCGCCCTGAATCTCCACGGCTTTGCCCAGGAGGGCGGGGCCGCCAAGGAGAGCTTCATCCCCGCCTTTGACCTCACCGGACTATAAGACAGAAACAAAGGAGACCATTTCATGGCCGTAACCATACATAACTCCGGGCGGAGCCGGCTCGCCACCCTGGCGGTCCTGGCCTGGCCCGCTATCATCGAGCAGATTCTCGCTACCATGGTCAGCTATGTGGACACCGGCATGGTAGGCTCCCTGGGGGCCAACGCCACCGCCGCCGTTGGCATCAACGCCCCGGTGCTCTGGCTCATGAACGGCATATTCCAGGGCGTGGGGGTCGGCTTTTCCGTCCTGGTGGCCCACGCCATCGGAGCCAGGGACCTGGCAAAGGCCCGAAAGACCATCGTCCAGAGCCTGCTGGCCGCCGTGACCGTGGGCCTGGGCATCTTCCTGATTGCCATGGGCCTGTCCGGCTTCATCCCCAAATGGTTGGGGGCCGAGCCTGACGTGCTTCCCGGCGCCGTGGCTTATTTCCGCATTTACGCCCTCTCCCTCCCCTTCGGTGCCATGCTCTACATCCTCTCGGCCATCATCCGGTGCATGGGCAACACACGGCTCCCCCTTTTGCTCAACACCGGGGCCAACCTGTTGAACATGGTCATGAACTTCCTCCTCATCTACCCCACCCGGCAGATTGGTGGAATCACGGTCTGGGGCGCAGGCTGGGGAGTTGCCGGGGCCGCCGCGGCCACCAGCCTCTCCATCGCCACCGCAGGGGGCATCATGCTTCTCACCCTCTTTCTGCGGAAGGATGAGTTCCGCCTCTCCCCCAGGGAGAGCTACCGCCCTGACCGGGAAATCATCGGCCGGGCCGCCCAGCTGGGCCTGCCCTACATCGCCGAGCGCTGCGCCATCAACTTCGGCCAAATCGCCACCACCTACATTATTGGCCAAATCGGCACGGTGGCCATGGCCGCCAACCACATCGCCGTCACCGCAGAGGGGCTGTGCTACCTCCCCGCTTACGGCATCAGCTACGCCGCCACCACCCTGGTGGGGCAGTCGGTGGGAGCCGGGGACAAGGAGGGGGCCCGGAAATATGGCACTCTGTCCGGCTTGTGCGGCTTTGCCCTCTGCGCCCTCACCGGCCTCGCCCTTTTCTTCTTCGCTCCCCAGCTGGCCTCCCTCTTCAGCGGCGGTGAAGCCGCCGTTCTGGACGAGGCGGTAAAGGTCCTGCGCACCGTAGCCCCCGCTGAGCCCTTCTTCGCCACCTTCATCGTCCTGGCCGGTGCCCTCCGGGGAGCCGGGGACACCAAATTTCCCATGCTCCTCTGCCTTATCTCCATGTGGGGGGTCCGTGTGGTGATCGCCCCCATCCTGGTCTTCGTCTTTGAAGTGGGCCTGGTGGGCGTCTGGGCCGCCATGGCAATGGATCTCGTGGTCCGGGGCGTGGGTTGTACCCTCCGCTGGCGCAGTGGCCGATGGGTCAAACTTGCACACTTGAAGGAGTAAAACCCAACCTATGGAACAAATGATAGAACTTTTGGCCCGGGAGCTGGGCCGCCCCGCCCAGCAGATCCAAAACGTGGTCACCCTCATCGACGAGGGCAACACCATCCCCTTCATCGCCCGCTACCGAAAAGAGCTCCATGGGGCCATGGACGACACCATGCTCCGCACCCTGGCCGACCGGCTCCAATACCTGCGGAACCTGGACAAACGGAAGGACGAGGTCCGCCGCTCCATTGCGGACCAGGGCAAGCTTACCGGGGAGCTGACCGCCGCCATCGATGCCGCCGTCACCCTGGCCGAGGTGGAGGACCTCTACCGCCCCTATAAGCCCAAGCGGCGCACCCGTGCCACCATGGCACGCGAAAAAGGGCTGGAACCCTTGGCCCTCCTCCTCTTCGCCCAGGACCGGGACTGCCCCGACCCGCTGACCGAGGCCGCCAAGTACGTGGACGCCGAGAAGGGGGTGGAGACCCCCGAAGAGGCCCTCCAGGGGGCCAACGACATCGTGGCCGAGATGCTCTCCGACGACGCCGACCTGCGAAAGCTCCTCCGGGAGCTGTTCTGGAAGCGGGGCAATCTGGTCTCTTCCGCCGCTTCCACCGAGCCGGAGGACACCGTTTACCGCCTCTACTACGAATTTAAGTCCCCGGTGAACCGGGCTCTGGGCCATCAGATTCTGGCCATCAACCGGGGAGAGCGGGAGGAAGTCCTAAAGGTCAACGTAGACCTGGACCGTGAGACCGCTCTCATTGCCCTCCGCCGGGCCGTCCTCCGCCCCGGCTCCCCCGCCATGGCGTTTGTCAAGGCAGCCATTGAGGACGCCTATGACCGGCTCATCGCCCCCTCGGTGGAGCGGGAGATCCGTAATGCCCTCACCGAGCAGGCCGACGAGGGGGCCATCAAGATGTTTGGCCTCAATTTGAAGCCCCTCCTCCTCCAGCCCCCGGTAAAGGGGAAGGTAACCATGGGCCTGGACCCCGGCTACCGCAACGGCTGCAAGGTGGCCGTGGTGGACGGGACGGGCAAGGTGCTGGACACCACCGTGGTCTACCCCACCTTCGGGGAAAAGCAGAAGCAGGAGGCCATCGCCAAGCTCCTCACCCTGGTCAAAAAGCATGGGGTGGAGCACATCGCCATCGGAAACGGCACCGCCAGCCGGGAGACCGAGCAAATGACTGTGGAGCTCATCCGCAAGGCGGGAGAGGGCCTGTCCTACATGATCGTGAACGAGGCCGGGGCCTCGGTGTACTCGGCCAGCAAGTTGGCCGCCGAGGAGTTCCCCGACTACGACGTGAACCTGCGCTCCGCCGTGTCTATCGCCCGGCGTCTCCAGGACCCCCTGGCCGAGCTGGTAAAGATTGACCCCAAGAGCATCGGCGTGGGCCAGTACCAGCACGACATGCCACAGGCCCGGCTGGACGAGACCCTGGCCGGGGTGGTGGAAGACTGCGTAAACGCGGTAGGCGTAGATGTGAACACCGCCTCCGCCCCTCTGCTGACCCGTGTGGCCGGCCTCAATAACACCACCGCCAAGAACATCGTCAAATACCGGGAGGAAAACGGAATCTTCACCACCCGGAAGCAGCTTCTCAAGGTCCCCAAGCTGGGGCCAAAGGCTTTTGAGCAGTGCGCCGGCTTCCTCCGGGTGCCGGAAAGCCGCAGCGTCCTGGACAACACCGGGGTCCACCCGGAGAGCTATGCCGCCGCCGAAAAGCTCCTTACGCTGTGCGACTATGCCCTGGGGGACG
>JAHHSF010000025.1 GCA_020025375.1 Oscillospiraceae bacterium
CCCTTCTGAACAACGTAGAGACCTACGCCAACATCACCTGGATCCTCAACCACGGGGCCGACGCCTTCAAGGCCATCGGCACCCCCACTTCTACCGGCACCAAGGTCTTCGCCCTGGGCGGCAAGATTACCAACACCGGCCTGGTGGAGGTTCCCATGGGCACCACCCTGCGCACCATCATCGAGGACATCGGCGGCGGTTGCCCCGGCGGCAAGGCCTTCAAGGCCGCCCAGACCGGCGGCCCCTCCGGCGGCTGTATCCCCGCCTCCCTCATTGACACCCCCATCGACTATGACTCCCTCACCGCCATCGGCTCAATGATGGGCTCCGGCGGCCTCATCGTCATGGACGAGGACAACTGTATGGTGGACATCGCCAAGTTCTTTCTGGAGTTCATTATCGACGAGTCCTGCGGCAAGTGTACCCCCTGCCGCATCGGCACCAAGCGGCTTCACGAGTTACTCACCAAGATCACTGTTGGCCAGGGTACCATGGAGGATCTGGACACCATTGAGGAGCTGTGCCACCACCTGAAGTCCTCCGCCCTGTGCGCCCTGGGCCAGTCTGCCCCCAACCCCGTTCTCTCTACCCTGAAGTATTTCCGGGAGGAGTACGAGGCCCACATTCTGGAGCACCGCTGCCCCGCCGGGGTGTGTAAGAACCTGCTCCGCTTTGAGATTGATTCAACCAAGTGCCGGGGCTGTACCCTTTGCGTCCGCAACTGCCCCGCCGACGCTATCACCGGGATGGCCAGGGTCCCCCACATCATCAACCAGGATAAGTGCGTGAAGTGCGGTGCCTGTATGGACAACTGCCGCTTCGACGCCATCCATAAGCATTGAGGAGGGTCAAGGATATGGATAAGAAAATGGTAAACTTGACCATCAACGGAATTTCAGCGGCGGTCCCCGAAGGCACCACCATCCTGGAGGCCGCCCGGAGCGTGGGCATCAAGGTCCCCTCCCTCTGCTTCCTGAAGGGCCTCAATGAGATTGGTGCCTGCCGCATCTGCGTGGTTGAGGTCAAAGGAGCCCGGAGTCTGGTGGCCTCCTGCGTCTACCCCGTCAGCGAGGGTATGGAGGTCAGAACCAACACCGAGGCCGTCCGCCAGTCCCGCCGCATCACCCTGGAGCTGATGCTCTCCAACCACCGGATGGAGTGCCTCACCTGTGCCCGAAGCGGCGAGTGTGAGCTCCAGACCCTGGCCAAGGAGTTCGGCATCAACACCGTCCGCTATCAGGCCGACAACTTCCCCTACATGGTGGAGGATTCCAACCCCTACCTGGTGCGGGATAACTCCAAGTGCGTCCTCTGCCGCCGGTGTACCGCCGTGTGCCGGAACAGCCAGGAGGTCGGCGTCATCGGTCCTAACGACCGTGGCTTCGCCACCCACATCTCCTGCGCCTTTGACCGGGATCTGGGCGAGGTGGACTGTACCTCCTGCGGCCAGTGTATCGTGGCCTGCCCCACCGGCGCCCTCTCGGAGCGGGACGACACCATGAAGGTCTGGGCCGCCCTCAACGACCCCACCAAGCATGTGGTCGTGGGCCCCGCCCCCTCGGTCCGCGTCACCCTGGGCGAGTGCTTCGGCCTTCCCATCGGCACCAACGTAGAGCGCAAGATGGTCACCGCCCTGCGCCGTCTGGGCTTCGACAAGGTCTTTGACGTGGATACTGCCGCCGACTTCACCATCATGGAGGAGGGCACCGAGTTCCTCCACCGTCTCAAGGAGGGCGGAGCCCTGCCCCTCATTACCTCCTGCTCCCCCGGCTGGATCCGCTACTGCGAACAGCACAAGCCCGAGTTGGTTCCTAACCTCTCCTCCTGCAAGTCCCCCCAGCAGATGTTTGGCTCCCTGGTAAAGAGCTACTATGCCGAGAAGGCGGGCATCGACCCCAAGGACATCGTCGTCGTCTCCGTCATGCCCTGTACCGCCAAGAAGTACGAGGTGCTCCGGGAGGAGCAGAGAATGGCCAACGGCTGTATGCCCGTGGATGTGTCCCTCACCACCCGGGAGCTGGGCCGCATGATTACCCATGCCGGCCTTCTCTTTGACCACCTGCCCGAGGAGGACTTTGACGAGATGCTGGGCATTTCCACCGGTGCGGCCACCATCTTTGGTGCCACCGGCGGCGTGATGGAAGCCGCCCTGCGGACCGTCGTGGAGACCGTCACCGGCGGCGAGATGGCTCCTCTGGACTTCACCGAGGTCCGTGGCCTGGAGGGTATTAAGGAGGCCGCTTACGAGCTCCCGGGCAAGACCGTCCGGGTGGCCGTGGCCTCCGGTCTGTCCAACGCCAAGAAGCTCCTGGATAAGGTCCAGAGCGGTGAGACCAACTATGATTTCATTGAAATCATGGCCTGCCCCGGCGGCTGTATCAACGGCGGCGGCCAGCCCATCCAGCCCGCCGATGTGCGCAACTGGACCGATATCCGCTCCCTGCGTGCCAAGGCCCTTTATGACCAGGATCAGGGCCAGAAGTACCGCAAGAGCCATGAGAATCCCGTAGTCCAGAAGGTCTATCAGGAGTATCTTGGTGAGCCCGGCGGCCATACGGCCCACGAGCTTCTTCACTGCACCTATGACCCCAAGCCCGCCAAGTACCGCACCGGCGGCTGCTGACAGGATAAGAAAAGGCCCGCTCCTTTGGAGCGGGCCTTTCTGTATAATGGGATTTACTTTGTGGCAAAAGTCAGCTCACCGTTATTCACAGTAGCATTGGTACCCAGGAGGGAGTTCAGGCCCTCTGCAGACAGGTAGTAGTTGCCGCCAATGAGCAGGGCGGAGACCTCCACGGGAACCTCATCCACCAGGACGGTGATGTGGGCGTAGTCGATGGCGGTGCCTTCGGCCCGGGGAGCCAAAGCCGCAGCCTCATACAGGCCTCCCTTTGTAATGACCACCTGGCCGTTCCAGTCCACGTTGAAGGCGGCCTCGGTGCTCTTCAGAGCCAGGGCCACATCACGCAGGCGGTAGAACTTGGTGTCACCCAAACCACTGCTAACAGCCTCGTCGGCGCTGTTCAGCACGCCGTAAGCCACCACGTTGTTGGCGTTGTTCAGGTTGATGCTCTTGGCGTAGGGGGCGGCCAGTTCCCCGGCGTTGATGCGCTCGATGTAGGCAGCCCGCTCGTCGCTGTCCAGCTGGAGGTCCACGCCGGTGATTTTCCAGTTGTAGTCCACGGTGGGCTCCACGGGGGAGTGCTCGGCGAAGTAGGCCACAATCATGTCACGGATGGAGTTGGAGGACTCCCACTCCTTCTTGCCCTCGACGAGGCCGTTAGCCTTCAGGCCGGAGGAGTAGCGGTAGTTGTTCACGGCCAGGGTCAGGGTCTGGTCATCGGCCAGAGGCTCACCCTTGAACATGACGTTCTCGATGCGTTCGCCCTTAGGCTTTGAGAGGTTGATCTCATAGTCCACACCGGCGAACATATCGTACAGGTAGCCGGGGTACTCGGGGTCGAAGGAGATGTTGATGTCGCCGGGCACCCACTGGTTGTAGCAGTTGGCGGACCACTCCATGTAGGCCTTCAGCTCGGCGCCGGTGACAGTGACCCGGTAAAGGGTGTTGTCGAACTTATAGATGTCGAAGATGTTGCCGTAGTTGATGGCGCCCTCAGGCAGGTCGCTGGTGTCCTTAAACAGGGCGGCGGCGGAGACGTCGGCGCCGGAGTTCTCCAGCTGAATTTGGTTGATAAGGTCCATGACGGCGGTGTCCTGGAGCTTGCCCTCGGGCAGAGTGCGAATCTCGTCCAGGGGCTGGAACTTGGCGGTGGTGGTGCCCAGAGGTTCGGCGGCCTCGCCGTTGGCCTCGGTGCCGCCATTGATGTAGTCAATGGTGGCCTGGTGGGCCTCCTTCACCAGGGGAATGTCACGAATTTCCTGGCTGGGGGTCACGCCGTCCATGTCCACCACCTTGATGGTAGCGGCGGTGACGTTGTTGTCGGCATCCAGGGTCAGGTCGAAGCGGGCAATATCGCGGCCGCCGTTGCGGACGCCGCCCACAGGCACATTGCCCTGCATCTCTTCCACTTTGGTGTGGTAGTGGCCCACCATAAGGGCGTCAATCTCCGGGTTGTCGTCCAGGATCTTCTGAGCGGAGTCAGAGCCGTTCTCCTCGTCGAACTCTCCATACAGGCCCATGTGGGCAGAGACGACAATGACATCGGCGGCATCGCCGATCTCAGCGATGGCGGCCTTCACAGCGGTGTTGGCGGCCTCATAGGTGCAGTCATCGATGCCGGGCTTACCGCCGTCCCAGACGGGCACGTCGGGGGTAACCACACCAATGACGGCCACCTTCACGCCGTCCTTCTCCACGATGGTCCAGCCGGCGCCGGTGACGAGCTCGCCCTTGGCATCCTTCACATTGGCGGCCAGCACGGGGAAGTCGGCCTGGCTGGTGATGGCCTTCATGGTGTCCACGCCCCAGTTGAACTCGTGGTTGCCCAGCGTCATGGCATCATAGCCCATGGCGTTCATGGCAGTGATGACGGGGTGCTCGGCCTCGGGGGTCTTATTATAGATATCGTCGGTCATGATGGTACCCTGGATGTCGTCGCCGGCATCCACCAGGATGGTGTTGGGGTTCTCGGCCCGGACCTCCTGAATGTAGGTGTACAGACGTGCCATACCGTTGTTGCTGGTTTCCTGGTTGTCCTCATAGGAGTAGCCCCAGATGTTGGCGTGCAGGTCGGAGGTACCCAGGATGGTCAGGGTCTTCTCCCCGGTCTCGGCGGCGAAAGCGGCCGGGAGCATGGAGGCCAGCATGGCGGCGGACAGAGCCGCGGCCAGGATGGTGCGGAATGTGCGGTGCTTCATGTACAATTTCTCCTTTTTTGATTTCCGTCGGATAGATTCGCATTGGCAATTTCATTGTAGCAGATTTTTTGGGAAAGTATATAGGCAGGTAAAATTTTACCCCGTTTTTTCTTTCCCTTCCAATTTGGGAGCGGATGGATTTGCTTTTTTCAAAAAAAGAGTGTAAAATAGATTGCTTACAAACCTAGGAAAATCAAGGAGGTCACATATTTATGATTCCTTTTGCTTACTATGAGGAAAGCGCCGCCGCCCTCCGCGCCAAGATCAGCGGTTTCCAGCCGGAAGTGCTGATGGTCCTGGGCTCCGGCCTGGGCTACATGGGGGACATCGTGGAGGACCCCATCGTGGTCCCCTACGGCGAGATTCCCCACTTCAAGGTCTCCACCGCCCCCGGCCACAAGGGCCAGCTGGTCTTCGGCACGCTGTCAGGCCGCCGGGTGGCTGTGATGCAGGGCCGGATGCATCACTACGAGGGCTATTCCTATGAGGAAATCGGCTTCCCCATCCGGGTGTTGCGCCTCCTGGGTTGCTCCAACATGATCGTCACCAACGCCGCCGGTGGCGTGAACCTGGACTTTAACGTGGGCGACATCATGCTCATCACCGACCATATCAAGCTCTTCATGGAGTCCCCCCTCCGGGGTCCCAACCTGGAGCAGTTCGGCACCCGGTTCCCCGATATGTCCTTCCTCTACACCCCCGCCTTCCAGACCGCGGCCCGGGAGAGCGCCAAGGAGCTGGGCCTGACCCTGCGGGAAGGCGTGTATATGTACTGGCCCGGTCCTCAGTTCGAGACCCCCGCCGAGGTCCGCCTGGCCCGCACCCTGGGGGCCGACGCCGTGGGCATGTCCACCGCCCCTGAGGCCATTGTGGCCGGCCACTGCGGGATGCAGGTCCTGGGCTTTACCCTGGTGAGCAACATGGCCGCCGGCGTTCTGCCCCAGCCCCTCTCCGGCGAGGAAGTCAACGCGGCTGCCGAAGCCGCCCGGGAGAGGTTCTCCAAGCTCCTCCTCACCTGCCTGCCCAAGCTGTAACCTTCTTTCTTTTGAAAAAGAAAGAAGACAACGAAAACTTTTATAAAAGGAGTCTGACTATGGCTATCCTTTTTAAAAACGTCACCGCCGCCCTCATGGACGGTACCCGGACCGTCCTGAAGGACGGCTATGTGGCCGTGGAGGGCGCGAACATCTCCTTTGTGGGCCGGGACCGGCCCCAGGGGGAGTTTGAGCGGATCATCGACTGCGCCGGGAAAGTGATGATGCCCGGCTTTGTGAACGCCCACACCCATGTTCCCATGACCCCCATGCGGGGCTACGGCGGAGGATGCGACCTCCAGACCTGGCTCCACCAGTATATCTTTCCCGCCGAGGCCCGGTGGGACGACCGGGCCATCCGGGCGGCCACCGCACTGGGCCTGGCCGAGATGATTGCCTCCGGCGTGACCTGCATTGCCGATATGTATATGCGCAATGATGCCCTGATTCAGGAGGTGGTGGCCGCCGGGGTAAGCGGCAACATCTGCTGTGGGGCTACCGAGTTCTCCGGCTCCTTTGACCCGGAAAAGAACAATGACTGCCGCATCCAGCGGGAACTCACCGACAAGTGGCACGGGTACAACCAGGGCCAAATTCTGATTGACGCCTCGGTCCACGGGGAGTATACCTCTATCCCCGGCCTGTGGGACTGGATGGCGGGCTTCGCCGCCGACCATGGCCAGGGGATGCACGTCCACCTGTCCGAGACGGTAGCAGAGCACGAGGCCTGCGTCGCCAAGTACGGCCTGACTCCCGCCGCCCTGTTTGAGCAACACGGTCTCTTCGACGTGCGGGCCATCGCCGCCCACTGCGTACACACCACCCCTGAGGACTGGGCCATCCTGGCCCGTCACGGCGTCACCGCCATCCACAATCCCATGAGCAACCTGAAGCTGGGCTCCGGCATCGCCCCTGTGGCCGCCATGAAGCTGGCGGGGGTCCCCGTGGCCCTGGGCACCGATGGGGTCTCCTCCAATAACGCCACCGACCTGTTTGCCGATATGAAATTGATGGCGTTGCTGGCCTGCGGCTCCACCAGAAATCCCCTGGCCATGACGGCCTGGGAGGCTTTGGAGGCCGCCACCGCTGTGGGCGGGACTGCCCTGGGGCGAAAGACCGGCGTCATTGCCGCCGGGTACGCCGCCGACCTCATCCTGGTGGACTTTACGAAGCCCAACCTCATCCCCTGCCACGATGTGGCGGAAAATCTGGTCTACGCCGCCCATGGGGCCGACGTCTGTATGAATATGGCCCGAGGCAAGGTCATATATCAGGATGGGGAATGGCTGACCATCAATATTGACCGGGTCCAAAAAGAGATGGACGGCTATGTCCTGCCCAAACTTTTTGGCTGATTGAAAGGCTGTGTGCATCTTTGTCTAACCAATCCAACAAGAAAAATACCTTTTTCGGCGGGGCGGCCATCCTGACCCTGGGGGTCATCCTGGTCAAGCTCATCGGTGCCATCTACAAGATTCCTCTGGGCCGTATCCTCAGCGAGGAGGCCTATTCGGACTTCACCGGGGCCTATAACATCTATAACCTCTTCCTGACCATCTCCACTGCGGGACTGCCCGTGGCCCTGTCCAAAACGGTGAGCGAGGCTGACGCCTTCGGCCGGGGCAATCAGATCCAGCGCACCTTCCGGGTGGCCCTGGTCACCTTCACGGTGCTGGGCACCCTCAGTTTCATCGCCATGAGCCGCTTTGCCCAGCCTCTCGCCACCCTCAGCGGCAATGAGGCCTCGGTCTACTGCATCATGGCCCTCTCCCCCTCGGTGTTCTGCGTCTGCGTCATGTCGGCCTTTCGGGGCTATGCCCAGGGCCACTCCAACATGATCCCCACCACCGTATCCCAGATTATTGAGGCCTTCTTCAAGATGGTCGCCGGCCTGCTTCTGGCCGTGGTGGTCCTCCGGGTGGCCACCGGCCCCATGCCCTTCCGTCAGCAGATGGCCGCCGCCGGTGCCATTTTCGGCGTTTCCATCGGCAGTGTCATCGCCCTAGTCTATCTGGTGGTCACCTACCTCTTCCGGCGGCGGGGGCTCCCCGCTTATGGGGACTCCCCCACCTCTTCCAGGGAGATTTTCACGGGCCTGCTCCGGCTGGCCATCCCCATCACCCTAGGCTCGGCGGCTATGAATCTGGTCACTCTGATCGACACCAAGGTGGTCATGGAACTTCTTCAGAAGATGTACCTGGAGATGCCCGCCCTCATCACTCCCGAGGCCGTGGCCCAGTCCCTTACGGAAAAGGGCGTAGTCCCGGAGCTCTATATGGCCCGGGGGCTCAAGGGTATCTACGACAAGTGCATGGCGGTCTATAACCTTCCTGCCGCCCTCATGGTTCCCCTCACCGCCAGCGTCATCCCCGCCGTCTCCTCCTGTCTCATCCGCCGGGATCACCTTGGGGCCGGCCGCATCTCCGAATCCGCCCTTCGGATGGGGGCCCTCATCGCCCTCCCCGCCGGAGTCGGCCTCTTCTCCCTGTCCGGCCCCATCATCCATCTGCTCTATCCCGGCCTGGACCTGTCCATTGCCGCCTTCCTCATGGCCGTTTTGGGTCTGGCCTCCATCTGCGTGTGTATCATGCTTATCTGTAACTCCATTCTTCAGGCCAACGGCTTTGTGAACTGGCCTGTCTTTACCGTCATCGTGGGCGGGATTATCAAGGTGGCCGTCAACTTTGTTTTGGTGGGCAACTACGAGGTCAACATCAAGGGCGCTCCCCTCGGCACCCTGGCCTGCTTCGGGGCGGTAGCCCTCATCGACCTCATTCTTATCAAGCGCATCGTCCCTGCGCCCCCCAGCTACACCAAGGTCTTCGTCAAACCCCTCATTGCCTCCCTCCTTATGGGTGGCGCTGCCTGGGGGAGCTATGGCCTGCTGGTCAAGGTGGGGCTGACAAGCTCCCTCTCCACCCTGGGCGCCATCGCCCTGGCCGGGGTCGTGTATCTGATTCTTGTGGTAGTTCTGCGGGCCATCTCCAAGGAGGATCTGGCCCTTATGCCAAAGGGAGATAAAATCGCGAGGATTTTGCACATTTCCTAACCGTTTTTGAAAAATTACTTGCAGAGGACTGGAAAATATGGTAGATTGGGTAAGTAAAAACGCCTACGGCTTCAAGGACTTGGTGGATATCGTCCGCCTGCTCCGCTCCCCCGGGGGATGCCCCTGGGACATTGAGCAGACCCATGACTCTATCCGCCGGAATTTTCTCGAAGAGACCTATGAGGCTGTGGAAGCCATTGATGAAAAAAGCTCCGACCATTTGAAGGAAGAGTTGGGGGACGTTTTGCTTCAGATCGTCCTCCACGCGCGTATGGAGGAGGAGGCCGGCCGGTTCGACATGGACGATGTGGCCGACGGAATCTGCAAAAAGCTGATCTACCGCCACCCCCATGTCTTTGCCCAGACCCAGGTCTCGGGTAGCGAGGAGGTCCTCCAAAACTGGGAAGCCCTCAAGCGGGTGGAAAAGAGCCAGGAGACTTATACCGACACCCTCAACGCCGTGGCCCGCTCCCTCCCCGCCCTTTGGCGGGCCGAGAAGGTCCAGAAGAAAGCCAGGAAGGCCGGGTTCGACTGGCCCGACGTGACCGGGGCTCTGGACAAGCTTACCGAGGAATTGGAGGAGCTGAAGGCGGCTGTGGCCCAGGGAACCAACATTGAGGAGGAGCTGGGCGACCTGCTCTTTGCCGCGGTGAACGTCTCCCGCTTTGTTGAGGTGGACACCGAGGATGCCCTTAACCAAGCTACCGAAAAGTTTATCCGCCGCTTCGCCCGGGTGGAGGAACTGGCCGGAGACACACCCATGACCGATATGAGCCTGGCGGAGATGGACCGGCTCTGGGCCCAGGCCAAGTTGGACGAGGGCAACTGAATTTGGTACTGAAAGTGCCCACGCGCTTTGAGTAAATAAACGAAAGATTTTGTAGGAGGAGTCAATTACCATGAATAAGGCTGAACTCATCAATGCCGCCACTGAAAAGGCCGGGCTGTCCAAGAAGGATACCGAAACCGCGATCAACGCCGCCATCGATGTCATCACTGAGGCCCTGAAGGAGGGCGACAAGGTCCAGCTGGTCGGCTTCGGCGCTTTCGAGGTCAAGGCCCGTGCTGAGCGCATCGGCCGCAACCCCAAGACCAAGGAGCAGATCAAGATCCCCGCCTCCAAGGTGCCCGTGTTCAAGGCCGGCAAGGCTCTGAAGGACGCAGTCTCTCTGTAAAAAGAAGTGCAGAGGCGTCCGTTGGGGAGCCGCCGCAGCGTGACACCATAAAGTATAAAGCGGCTCCGGGGTTCCCGGGGCCGCTTTTTTCAAAGGAGAAGCACATCATGCGTTTAGACAAATGGCTCAAGGTCTCCCGGCTCATCAAGCGGCGCACCGTGGCCAACGAGGCCTGCGACAATCAGCGGGTCACCGCCAATGGCCGCCCGGTGAAGGCCTCCTACGATGTGAAAGAGGGAGACGTACTGGAACTCCGCTTCGGGGAGCGTACCGTGAAGGTCCAGGTCCTGGAGGTGGCCGAACACGTCGGCAAGGCCGACGCAGGAGCGATGTACAAGGAGCTGTGACCTTCCCACTTCCAGACCACAAAGAGCTGGCAGGCACCTTCGTGCCTGCCAGCTCTTTTACACATATGCAGCTAAACTGCACCCCACTTGTTAGACAGTATGATATACTATCTAACAAGTGGGGTGCAGTTCATTCCGTGTCCGCCGCTTTTTACCTTATTTTACAGGCCCTTGACGCCGGCGTTGAAGCGCTCGATGGCCTTTACGTTATCGGAGCTCATAATGAGCATGACATAGTCGCCATTGGTGACGATCTGGCCGTTCTTGGCAACCTCCAGGGGGCCGGGCAGGTAGTTCTCAAAGTTCTGGATGGTCTGATCCTGGATGGACTTGAGGCCCTCCTTCGCGTCAGCCAGCTTGCCGTCGGCCACCTTGCCCAACACGACAGTGTCGGCGCTGATCATCATGGGCATATAGGCGACGACGGATTCAAAGTTGTCGGCCTCGAGGCCGTAGTACTCCTCCATCTGAGCGGCGGTGTTCTTCATGCCGGCGCTCAGGCCCACATCCTCACGGATGCTTTTGGCCAGCTGCACAATGGGGTCGGCGCTGGAAGTGTTGATGGCATAGTCGTTACCTGTCTTGGTAACGGTGACACCGCTCAGGGCGTCCACAGCCTCGGCGGGAACGAAGGTCACGCCCTCCACGGCCACGGCACCGGTAAAGGTCTCGTCCCCTACCTGGATGGAGCCGTCGGCAAACTTGACCATAATGCTGCCGTCCTCGGTGTAGAAGTTGCTACAGTTCTCCTCGGGATACCAGGTGGCAGCGCCGCCGTCGGCCTCCACGAAGGCCCGCAGGGGGATGCCTTCGGCCTGGGGCAGCTTGGAGGTATCCAGAGCCACACCGTTCAGGGTGATGGTAGGCAGCTTGGCGGAGATGAGCGCGGGGGTGGCGGCCAGGGCGGGGGCGGCCATGGAAACGGCTAGAGTGCCGGCCAGGGCGATGGAAGCAAATCTCTTCATGGGTCAAAAACTCCTCTTATCTGTTTTTAGTGGGTTACTGTGAGGTTAGACGATATTTTCCAAAAAAAGTTCCGCCAAACGGCGGAACTTTTTTATTTCGTTGCTCGCATAATGCAGTCGGACCTATGGCTCCGGCAAAAATCAGTCCTGGGTTACCGGCCGTGATTTTTCTCTTCACTCCGTTCCAGGCTCCCCTATGAGCCTGCCCTTCGCACTTTTGCTTACTTGGCGTACTCGATCACCTTGGTCTCACGCAACAGGTGGACCTTAATCTGACCGGGATACTCCAGCTCGTCCTCGATCTTCTTGGCAATATCCCGGGCGAGGAGGACCATCTGGTCCTCGCTGACCTGGTCGGGCTTGACCATAACACGGACTTCCCGACCGGCCTGGATGGCGAAGGTCTTTTCCACACCGGGAAAGGAGGAGGTGACCTCTTCCAGCTTCTCCAGCCGCTTGATGTAGTTCTCCAGATTCTCGCGGCGGGCGCCGGGGCGGGCAGCCGAGATGGCATCGGCGGCCTGGACCAGGCAGGCAATGATGGTACGGGGCTCCACGTCGTTGTGGTGGGCTTCGATGGCGTGAATGACCTCTTCATTCTCGTGGTACTTCCGGGCCAGCTCCACGCCGATGGCGACGTGACTGCCCTCCACCTCGTGGTCAATAGCCTTGCCCAGATCATGCAGGAGACCGGCACGCTTGGCCAGGGTCACGTCGGCCCCCAGCTCTGCGGCCAACAGGCCGGCCACATGGGAGACCTCCATGGAGTGGTTCAGCACGTTCTGACCGTAGCTGGTGCGGTACTTCATGCGGCCCAGGAGCTTGACCAGCTCGGGGTGCAGGCCGTGGACATTGGTCTCGAACACAGCGCGCTCGCCCTCGGCCTTGATGGTGGCATCCACCTCCCGCTTGGCCTTCTCCACCATCTCCTCGATGCGAGCGGGGTGGATACGGCCGTCCTGGATGAGCTTCTCCAGGGCCAGGCGGGCGATTTCCCTCCGGACGGGGTCGAAGCAGGAGACCGTAATGGCCTCCGGGGTATCGTCGATAATGAGGTCCACGCCGGTCATGGTCTCCAGGGCGCGGGTG